>JBGPNR010000074.1:0-8317 GCA_041487635.1 Candidatus Udaeobacter sp.
ACGTTCAGAAGTACAAGCACGGTCTCTTTCCGCACTGGGTCTATGAGTGTCGCAACGCTGAAGAGACGGTGAGGATTCAGAGACACGTACCGTTTTTCAGTACCAGCCGTGACGCAGCCATTGCACTACTGATTTAGCCTCTGGATACATACTAGAGAGCGCCACGCCGGATGATGATCCAAGCCAGATAATCGAGCCACCAAAACCGACGACATACGCGAGAAAACCCCAGTCGTAACCACCCTGCTTGATCGCCAATGCTGTGAGCGGAATGTTATCGAAAACAGCCGACACAAATCCAAGGCCGAGAGCTGTCTTCCAAGATGCCACCGGCAATTCTTCAACCGGCATCATAGAGGCCGTCAACACAAGAGATAGTAAAAAAATGGAACTGCGGAACGCTGGTGGAATTACCTTCCAGTCCGGCGCACGAAAAACGATTGACACCAGAATTGCCGTCCAAACAGCCAGTCCAATAAACGGAAAGCGATCTGCGTACCCCGGGAACTTGATATTCGTGGCGACATTCGCGACGAGAGCGAACGCGAGAATCAGTGCAATGACTGCAATACGAACCCAATCGATCCGCATACGAGTACGAGCGTGCGTCAGCATCGGCGAGTATCTCTGTTGTTTGATAGCGGCGGGAATGCCAAAAACAAATAACGATACAGCCGCGCCAATCACCGCCTCGAACACTTGCCCTGGCGAAACACCAGCAATCCACAACATGGTCGTAGTTGTATCGCCCAAGACACTCCATGCGCCACCAGCATTAGATGCCGCAACGATCGCTGCGACATAGCCGATGTGCACTTTCGACCGGAAGAGTTCATGTGCCAGCGCGCCACCTATCAGCGCTCCGGCGATATTGTCCAGGAAGCTCGAAAGAACCCATACTACGCCCAGCAATACCAAGCCGCCTTTCCAATCGTGAGGCAAATACTTTGGCAGAATCAAAGTCAGATGGCTTTTCTCGAAATGGCGTGAGAGCACCGCGAAGCCCAGCAGCAAGCATAACAGGTTAGTGAGGATGACCCACTCCTGCTTTACATGGGAAACAAACCCGACCAGGCCGGGTCCCATTTTAAAGCCGGTGAACAGGATTTTGTAGAACGCCACTGTAACCAATCCCGCAAGCGCCACGCGGAGCGTGTGCCGATGGAACACAGCCACACAAATCAAAGTCAGGCCAAATAGAATGAAATCGATCGGGATACCGAAAATGGCGGGATGTAGCGGCGTCATGCAACGGCCAATAGCTGATAGCTGATTGCTAATTGCCGACCAGCGTGCGGCGCAATCCTCTCAACATTCGGCCTTGCTCCTCGGCTGCCTTGTAAATCGCGGCAGAGTAAACAAGATCCGCACGGTCAATCGCCTTTTGCCACACGTCCAATTTTTCGAATTTGAACATATCCCGCAGTGTTAATGATTCGGTGTTCATCGGCAATCAGCAATTCGCTATTGGCTATTGACCATTGGCTATTAGCCTACCTTGATGTTCACCGGTCTGATTGAAGAAGTCGGCACGGTTGTCGCGATGCGCGCGAGTGATGGTGGCGCTCGATTGCAAATTGCCGCGCCGTGTACCGCGAAAGAGGCAAGAAGCGGCGAGAGCATAGCCGTGAATGGCTGTTGCCTTACACTAACTTCGCGCCGTGGGGACCGCCTGACTTTCGATCTGCTCGAGGAAACAATCGCTCGCACGAACCTGAACAGATTGCGGCAGAACAGTCCGGTCAATCTCGAGGCGGCTTTGCGCGCGGACGGGCGCCTTGGCGGGCATTTTGTACAAGGTCACATCGATTGCGTGTCGCCCATTGTCGCCCTCGGCAAGAGCGGCGCAGATTTTCGATTGGAAATCGAATTGCCGCGCGAGTTCGCGCACTATGTCGCTTCAAAGGGTTCGGTCGCCATCAACGGAATCAGCCTCACGGTTTCTGAAGTTCTTCCAAAAAGCTTCGCCGTATGGATCATACCTTATACAAAACGCCATACGAATCTCGATCGCGCGCGAGCCGGCGATCTGGTAAATCTCGAGTTCGATATCATCGCCAAGTATGTCGAGAGAATGGTTTCGCCATTGATCGTTAGAAAATGACTGCGCGTAGGTCAGCGCCGAACGGGCCGCGCGTTGTTGGCGTGATCGCATCTCCTGCGGATATGGATCGTGCCATGCGGATCCGCATGCCGCCGAATTTCTTCGAGCTGCGTCTGGATCGTCTCGCAGGCATTGTGGATCAATTGGAAAACAAATTGCCCAAGCTACGCGCGCCGCTCATTATCACAGCGCGACATCCGCAGGAAGGCGGCGCGAACAAATTATCACTCCCACAACGACGCGACCTGCTCACCAGATTTTTGAATAACGCGGAGTATCTCGACGTCGAATTACGCTCAGCATCCGCGATGCGCGCGTTGCTCACGTTGGCGAAACAGAAGAAAGTGCAGCGCATCATTTCGTTCCATAATTTCAAATCGACGCCGCATCCGCGGATGCTTGCGAGGAAATTGCACGCGGCCAAAGCAAATGGCGCAAACATTTTCAAGGTAGCGACGCGCACCGATACGCCGATCGAGCTCGCGCGTCTGCTTGAGTTTGTAACAAACAAACACGCGGAGGTTCCCATTGCCGCGATGGGCATCGGTCGCCTTGGCGCAATTTCGCGGGTGTTGCTCGCGCGCGCCGGCTCGGCGCTTGTTTATGCGTCGGTCGGTGATGAGAGCGACATCGAAGGGCAACTCTCGCTGAAACAACTTCGCGCGCTGGGAATCGGTCGCGGCGTTAAATCGTGGAAGCGGTAGATCGTTCCGCTTTAACGCTCCAACGCTTTCACAAATCAGCGTTCGATTCGCTTGCTCTTTATGCGGCGCACATATCGTAAAGGGGGCATAACGATCATGGGTTCATCCGTAATTTTGCCAAAACAACTGCCGGTAATGCCGCTGCCGGGCGCGGTGCTCTTTCCCCACGCACTGCTTCCGCTCTATATTTTCGAGCCGCGTTATCGCCAGATGCTGCAACACGCGCTTCAGCATCATCGCATGTTTTGCGTGACGCTTATCAAGCCGAGTTGTCCGGACTGGCACGCGCCGGAGGACTTTTTTCAACTCGCCACCGTTGGATTGATTCGCGCGTGCGTTGGCCGTGGCGACGGCACGTCGAATTTGATCCTGCAAGGCCTCCAGCGTGTGCGCTTCGCCAGTTTCAAACAGGAAACGCCGTTCCCGATCGCGAAGATCGATGTTGTCGAGTCGCGCGACGCAACGACGGTCGAGACCGAAGCGCTTGGCGCAAAAGTGCTCGAGCTCTACGCGAGCCTGAAACACGACGGCCGCAAGCTCTCAACGAAAGTTGATCGCTATCTCGCGGAATTGCGTGATCTGGAAATGCTGGCCGATCTTATGGCCTCGACATTTATCAACGATCCGTTGCGGCGTCAGCGCATTCTCGAAGAACGTTCTCTCAATCAGCGGCTCCGATTCCTCATCAGATATTTGCGCGACGAAATCGGTAACGCGGCTGCATAGCTGTCGTGGACGCCGCAGCGCCTTTCGGCTGTGTCCGAGTGTTCTAAGATGCGCTTAAAAAACGCCGGCGGTGGACAAAAAGTGGACAAAGGGAGCATTCGAGCTTGCTACCAAGGACTCAAAGATGCGATTCGTTTCGCGGCACCCGCAGACAACGGATTGCCGCTGGGTTTTTGCTCCTTCTGCTGATCTTGCGTGTCGTTTATCGGGGCGATGTTGTTCGCCTAATGTTAAGCTTTATTGATGGAATCGTCTCGCCCATCAGCGACTGCGTCCGGCGGAGGAAGGCAAGCTGCGTTGATCTCGCTCGTTTCTAGAAACAGGGTCGAGACCGCTGTCCTCGGCTGCTGGGTTTTGACGCTGGTGGTCATCTGCCTTCATGCTGGCATCAATCCGGGCAGGCATTCCGTCTTCACCAACTACCGGGACGCAGGTGCGCGATGGATACGCGGCGAATATCTCTACCTGTATCCTTACAGTAACCAGTTTCTTTACAGCCCACTTGCAGCAGCTTTGTTTGCTCCTTTTGCGCTCCTACCACAAGCTCTCGGCGGCATTCTCTGGCGTCTGATTTCCGCAATCGCCCTTATTTTGGGCGCCCGGATGAGTGCCCGCATGGCTTGGCCTGGCGCCGGCGGTATTCGATGGGCGGCTTGGGGTTTGGCCGCCCTCCTCCCTCTCTCGCTGAGCGATCTAAACAACGGACAAGCGGGCGTGTTGGTTACTGCTTTTTTGCTATTTGGGATCGTCTTCTGCGCAAATGGCCGGTGGCAAATTACCTCGGCGTGCTTCGCGATAGCCACAATCTTCAAGCTCTATCCAATCGCACTCGCGTTATTACTCGCCGCTCTCTATCCTGGCAAGCTGTCATGGCGTCTTGCCCTGTGGTTGGCGGCGTTATTTTTATTAACGTTTCTACTCCAGCATCGTTCTTATGTTTTGACGCAGTATCAAGAGTGGTTTGGTCAACTCGCGCACGATGATCGCCGCCTCAAGGGTGCATATGGCACTTGGCGTGATGCTTGGTTGTTACTGCGGCTTGCCCGCGTGCCGATGACGTTGCTGGGTTGGACGGCGTTGCAGCTAGTGGCTGGAGTTCTCGCCGCTGCGTTCTGCGTTTGGGGACAACGGTCGGGTTGGAATGGGAGGCGCTGTCTTGCCGCCGCCTTTTGGCTTGCCTCAGCGTGGATGACGCTATTCGGTCCAGCTACCGAAGCCTCCACCTACATCATCTTGGCCCCGGCTGTTATCTTCGGCCTGATCACTTCTTGGAGTTCACCACACCCAGCGTGGTTGCGAACCGGTATGAGCTGTACCTACGGTCTCCTGGTTGCCGCCGATATTTTAAACTCTTGGTTCCACCCGGCTACACACGTCGTTTACGTTCATGCTGTCCAGCCCTTTACTGCTTTGATCTTTGTTGGACTATTTCTCGTATGGCTTAGCTCAGACCGGCTCTGGTAACGGCACGCACGCTTCGAAATCCTATACCGCAATGCGCTTGTACTCTTCGATCAAATATCGGTCAGTCATTCCTGCGACGTAATCGCACACTGTGCGATGTAATCCCTCTTTCTCAATCCGTGCGGTCGCCTCATCGCCGAGTCTGCCTGGATCGACCAGGTACGCTTCGAAAACCCGCCGCAGCATTTCGCACGCACGCCGGTTCACCTCGGACACACGCGGGTGATAATAAACATGTTGATACAAGAATTTCCGGAGGGCGCGATTCGCTTCGGCCAGTTGGTCGCTGTAGCGAATCAGCGAAACAGATTGCCGGCGCACCTGGTCTGCACTTTGCACGCCGGCATCAGCGATCGATTGTGCGCTCGTCGCAACCACGTCGTGCACTTCGTTATCGATGATGTCTCGAATGATTAACTTGTGCAGCTCGGGTTCTCGACTGCCAGAATAACGCGCGAGCACGGCGCGATGGCTTCGTCGCCAGACCTCATTTTCGCTCAGTTGCGTCGGGCTCAAAATCTCAAAGTCGACGGCGTCATCGAGGTCATGGCTGTAATACGTGATCTCGTCCGCGAGGTCTGCAACCTGCGCTTCTAATGAGGGGCAATGATATTCTTCTGCTCTCGAGGCTGGGAACTCATAAACAGCTTGATGTTTCTGCAAACCCTCGCGGACTTCGAACGTCAAATTCAGACCCGGGAAATTCGGATAGGCAGTCTCCAGCAGCTCCACCACTCGCAGACTCTGACGGTTGTGATCGAAGCCGCCGTGATCGCGCATGCATTCGGCCAGCATCTCCTCGCCGGAGTGGCCAAAAGGCGCGTGCCCCAGGTCGTGCGCAAGCGCGATGGCTTCCGCCAAATCTTCGTTCAGGCCTAACGCGCGAGCAATCGTCCGGCTAATCGACGCAACCTCGATGGAATGCGTCAGGCGCGTTCGCAAATGATCACCGGTCCCATTGAGGAAAACCTGCGTCTTATACTCCAACCGGCGAAACGCGCGCGAGTGAATGGTCCGTGCGCGATCGCGTTGAAATTCAGTGCGATAGGCGTGGCCCGGCTCGGAGTATTGCCGCCCACGCGAGTCGCCGGATTTTTGAGCAAACGGCGCGAGCACGTCACTCTCTGTTGCCTCGATTTGCGCACGCGTCTTCCATCTCTCGTCCATCATTTGAACTGTAGGCTGCTGTCGCTTTCCCGCAGGCGAATTGTGCGACACGACAATGGAATTTGCCAGCGCTCGCGCGCTTGCTAGTTGTCGATCTTACAATCCAAGAAAATCCAAAGACAACATATGGCAAAGAAGACGGTCAGGAAAAAACAGGTCACTCCGGAACGGTTAATGGAACTCAGTTTCGCCTACGCGCCGCCGCTCATCATCAGCGCCGCAGCGGCGAACAAGGTTTTCGATGCGCTGGAAAATGGCGCGAAAACCGCGGAGGAGGTAGCGAAAGAGACCGCTGCTTCGCCGCGCGCTCTGAGAATTTTGATGAACGCGCTCGTCGGTCTCGATCTGCTGAAGAAAGATAGACGTGGGCGATATTCGCTCACACCAGAAAGCGCTGCGTTTCTTATCAGCGAGAGGCCGGGAACCCACGCGGGGTTTTTTGGCACGATTGCGCCACAGCTCATTTCCAGATGGCTACGCCTGACTGACATCGTCCGCGAAGGCCATCCGGCGGTGGCGGTGAATCAAGAAACCGAAGGCACCGAATTTTTCAGTCAGCTCGTGGAAAACATTATCCCAATGAGCTATCCCGCCGCACAAAAGCTCGGAGATCATTTGAAGATCGCTAAAACGAAAAACGAAATTCGCGTTCTCGATCTCGCCGCCGGTTCTGGCATTTGGGGAATTGCGCTCGCCCAGAAATCTCCGCGCGTCCGCGTGAGCGCGGTCGATTGGGCGGGAATGATCCCAACAACGAAACGGATTACCGAAAAATTCGGCGTGCACGATCGCTTCAATTTCGTGGAAGGCGATTTGTCGCAAGCAAACTTCGGCACGGGTTACGATGTCGCGATACTCGGGCATATTTTGCACAGCGAAGGCGAGAAAAGCAGTCGCAAGTTGCTGAAGAAAACATTTCGCGCGCTGAAATCCGGCGGCGTCATCGCGATCGCCGAATGGCTGGTGAACGACCAGCGTACCGAGCCGCTGCATGGGCTCATGTTCGCGGTGCAAATGCTGGTGAACACGGAGCGCGGCGACACCTTTAGCTTCAACGAAATCAAAACCTGGCTGGAAGAAGCGGGCTTCAAAAAAGTCCGCAAGCTGGAAGCGCCCGGGCCGTCGCCGCTCATCCTCGCGACAAAACCATAGGTGATGCAGACAATTCTGTGTGCCCTTTAGTACTCGCCGGCCGAATTGCCTGCGTCACGAAAAGGCTTCTCATCCACGCATTGAGATGCTTTGATGGCGCCAGATGAAAGAGGTAAAAGCCAAGGCGAGCAGCAAGATCAAGACTGGACCGAGCCGCAAAAAGAGAGAGGCGCACTTCGCATACAGCAAACCTGCTCTTCGCAGTGACGCGTTCGCCAGAGCGCTGGTCGATGCGAAAATGTGTCTCAACAATTCTGAAACTCTGGAAGAGCTTTTCAACGAGGCAGCAAAAAAGGCAGCGGCAGTGCCCAGAGAACCGTTTAAGGAATACTGGCCGTATCTTCAGACGATGTTGCGTTTGGTGCGCGCACATCATCGCGGCGAATACAACCAAGTTCCTGATAACGCTCTCTTGTGGGTCGTTGCGGCTCTTAGTTACCTGATCGACCCGTTCGATTTAATCCCGGACAAGACGCCTTTTCTCGGCTTCGTCGACGACGCCACAGTCGTCGAATTCGTCGCCGATAGAACCCGGCAAACGCTCGACGATTTCATGACGTGGGAAACAAGCGGAGTCCGCTGATTTCTGGGGAGCACAGACTCTCGTTTTCAGACCAACAGCAGCGCCGGGTTTTCCAGTAGGTGCCGGAGTTCCTTCAGATATTCTGCGCCTAGCGCGCCGTCGATCACGCGATGATCGCAGCTCATCGTGAGCGACATGCGATGGCCCACGACGATTTGGTCGCAATCATCGATCACCGGAACTTTTGTAATTCTGCCAACAGCGAGGATGAAACCTTGTGGCGGATTTATTACAGCCGAGAAACTGTCGATGCCCATGCCCCCGAGATTTGAAACGGTGAATGTGCCTCCCTGAAATTCCTCCGGTTTCATCCGTTTGTTGCGGGCGCGATGCGCCAAATCCTTGGCCAGCTCACTGATCTCGCGCAGCGATTTAGTTTGCGCTGCGCGAATCACTGGGGTCAATAACCCCTCTTCG
>JBGPNR010000075.1:0-8296 GCA_041487635.1 Candidatus Udaeobacter sp.
CTTCCCCATTCTTGAGCGACATTCGTGCTGTCAGCCGCGCTAACTGCACCCTGTAGGAACACGCCACCACGACCACCCGATCGCACAACATTTCACCGCCCGTTTCATAAAGGAGTGGAATATCAGCAAAGAAAAAATCGGGAGACTTGCGATGCTTGTTCGCCTCAGCCCTCCATTGGCGACGAATCCGCGGATGGAGGATCTGCTCAAGCGCGCGTTTCTTAGTCGCGTCGACAAGTATTATTGCTCGAACTTTCTCTCGGTTCAAGTCGCCGCCGCGTGAAAAGACACCGTTGCCAAACTCCGCACGAATTTCTTGCTTCACCTCGGGAAGCTCGGCGAAATCGTGCGCTGCGTGGTCAGCATTGAAGAATTTCGCACCGGGAACGATGTCCTGGAGAGACTCGCAAAACGCGGTTTTACCCGTGGCAATTCCGCCGGTGATCCCAATCGCAGGCATTCACAAACCTCACCGCGGCGTGATGCCCTCGGCAAGATCGACATGGAAGGTCTGCTTCATCTTCGTCGTGCCGAAGGTCAATTCCGCGGTGTAATCTCCAGATGGAAGAAGCCGCTTCGGGTCGTCACCGCCGTATTCAACGCTGACGTCTTTGGTCTGCCGCAAATCCCAGTTTAATCGCGTGAAACCCGGCGTGCCGGGTGCTTTGAGATTCGCGACTGGCTCTCCCGTCGATTTCGTGACCGCAATCTTAATTTCATCACCGGTAAACTCCCGTACCCAAACCGTGAACAGCGCGCCCTCGGGTGGATCTTGCCCGCGATAAATTCCCTTGCCGTTCGAATCAACAAATCCTGGTTGAAGATACGCGCCGGTCACGGAACGGACGCTAAACAATTGAGCTGGCTTCGACGCAATCTCTGGGGTGAACTCCCGAAATGGAACCGTGTCATCAAGAATAGCGATGCTGCGACCATGCGTCGCGATTACAAGGTCTGACGTCCGGGGATGAATCTGGATGTCATCCACGCGTACCGAAGGAACATCGCCGATGCGGACCCAATGTGAGCCTTGATCCAACGATGCGAATATCCCGAAGTGCGTGCCTGCGTAGAGCAATTTCGGATTCACCGGGTCCTCTCGCACCACTTCGGCTGGGTTGGCGGGCGGAAGATCCCCTGTGACAGACTGCCATGTTTTGCCGAGGTCGGCCGTGCGCAAAATCGTGGGGCTATCGTCGCCAGATCGATAGGCATTGGTTGCAACGTATGCGACATTCGGATCGATACTGGATGGCTCGATACACACGATCCATTGGCCGCGCGCCGGCTCAGACAGATTTTTTGTCAATTCCGTCCACTTGCCGCCGTCATTCTCTGTGACCCACAGCCGGCCATCATCGGTCCCGGCCCATAGCAGACCCGCGCGCTTTGGCGATTCAGCAAGCGAAAACACGACCCCGTAATTTTCCGCGCCGCTGCCTGTGGCGTTTGTTTTCGTCGGATCATTGTGCGTCAGGTCGGGACTGATCACGGAGTATTTTTCCATTCGCTCAGTCAATTTGAAGACGCAATTTCCGCCCAAATAAATTACGCCCGGTTTATGCCGGCTCATGACCATCGGTGAATTCCAGTGAAACCGATAGCGTGGTTGCCCTTCAGCCGGCTCGGGACGCAAACGACGTATCTCGCCATTTCGCAAATTGATCCGGTGCACTTCGCCCTGCTGGCTCTCCGCATAAAATGTGTCGCGATCGATTGGATCGAACAGGACATAAAAACCGTCCCCGCCCGCAAGCGCAGTCCAATCGCAGTTGCGAATGCCCTCCTTGCTCTGCACGCCGCTTGGCCCAACCCAGTTCTCGTTATCTTGAAGGCCGCCCGCGATTCTGAAATACGGCTTCGTGTCGTCGAGGGAGATCCGATAAAATTCTCCCGAGGGAATCTTATTCAAATGATCCCAGTTCTTGCCGCCGGCAAAACTTTGATATACGCCGCCATCAGTTCCTAGTATCACACGCTGACATACTGGCGGCTTCGGCGGCTTGTTTTTATCTTCCGGCTTCGCCGGTTTCGGCGGCGGCACGGTGCCGGGTTGAATCGCGAGCGCGTGGCAATCTGGATGAACTTTTTCGCTTAGATCTTCACGAAAATTTTTGCCGCCATCATCGGAAACCAGCAGAGCAAATTCCAAAAGGTAAACGCGCTGATCATTTGCAGGGTCGATGCGTATCTGGCTGAAATAGAATGGCCGCGGATCCATGGCGCTCATGCGCGTCCATTTTTCACCTCCATCCTCGGATCGAAAGACGCCGCCGGCTTTGCTGCGCAGATCGGTGAGCGAACCGAGTCCGCCTTCATAACTTTGGACGACCGCCATGACAATCTTTGGATTGCTTGCACTGATCGCCAACCCAATGCGGCCGGTTTGCGCCGGCAAACCGCCACCAAGTTTCTTCCAGTCTGCACCGCCATTGGTGCTCTTGAAAATTCCGCCGACATCTTCACCACCGGTCAGGTTCGGACCGGAAGTAAAACTCCACGGGGTGCGTTGTCGCGCGTAAAGTACAGCATAGACGATTTCAGGGTTCGTCGGATCGATCACCACATCGCCGCAGCCCGTACGCGCGTCGTGCGGAGCAGCTGCTTTCAAGATTAGTTTCCATGTTTTGCCCGCGTCAGTCGTCTTAAACAGTCCGCGTTCACCACCGTCTTTCCACAAATTCCCCATTGCCGCGACATAAGCGACCTCCGGTTTTTTCGGATCGACAACAATGCGCCCGATAGAGCGGCTTTCTTTTAGCCCGATATTCTGCCACTTCTGGCCGCCGTCGGTCGATCGATACACGCCGTCACCCCAATCGGACGAATTACGATCATTGGCCTCGCCGGTTCCTACCCAAAAGACATCAGAATCGGAAGGCGCAACCGCGATCGCGCCGATGGAAAGCATCGGTTGCTTATCGAAGATCGGCTCGAACGTAACGCCGTTGTCATTCGTCTTGAAAACGCCGCCGTGCCCGAGTCCGACGTAAAAAACGAACGGATTATGCGGATCAATCGCTATGTCCGAGACGCGACCGCCCATCACTGCTGGCCCGATCGAGCGCGCTTTCAGATTTTTGAAAAGCACGTCGGTAAGTTGCGGCGGAGTTGGCGAAGGAGTCGAAGCCGGCGTGGGTGATGGCGGTGTGGCGCTTGCGATTGCGATTGCGATCGCTGTTGCCATGCTTTGCGGAGACGGCGAAAGCGTTTCCTGCGCGGGCAGAAGATCGACAATCGAAACTAAAAAAGCGCAGCAGCATAGCAGTCGAGTAATCATCAGAAGGTTACCATCGCGTTCTACCGTTGTAGGGCAAGCGCGTCGCTTGCCGAGATAAAAGGGGCTGACAGGCGGAGCGCCTGCCCTACAATTGGCCTTTTTTGCGATGCGCGGAATCGTTGTAACCTTGTAACTGTTTTAACTTCTTAATTCTTATGACCGAACAAGTTTTGACGGGAAAAGTTGGCGTGGTTTTTGGTGTAGCGAACAAGCGCAGCATCGCGTGGGCGATCGCGAAAGCCTGGGACGCCGCGGGTGCGCGCCTGATTTTTAATTATCAAGGCGAGCGGTTAAAGGAAAACGTCGAGGAACTGATCGGCGAATTTGGAGAGCAAACTCCATTGTTTCCCTGCGATGTTTCAAGCGAAGATGAGATCAGCGCGTTTTTTGAAAAAGTGCGGAGCGAAACCGACCGCGTCGATTTGATGCTTCACTCGCTTGCTTTTGCTCCGCGCGAAGCGTTGGAAGGCGACTTTGTGAGTACTACGCGCGAAGCGTTCCGTGTCGCACACGATATCAGCGCTTACTCGCTGGTAGCGCTCGCGCGCGAAGTGGCACCGCTGATGACGAATGGGGGCAGCATCGTGGCAATGACTTATTATGGTTCGCAAAAGGTCGTGCCGCACTACAACGTGATGGGCGTGGCCAAAGCAAGCCTTGAAGCCAGCACTCGTTATCTCGCGTACGATCTTGGTCCGAAAAAAATCCGGGTGAACTGCATTTCCGCAGGACCAGTTCAGACGCTGGCCGCGCGCGGCATCAGTGGTTTCAGCGCGATGCTTAAACATTATCAGGAGCGCGCGCCGTTGAAACGCAGTTGCGATCCAGCCGAGCTCGGCGCCACCGGAGTTTTCCTCGCGAGCGACGGAGCCGCAGCGATCACTGGCCAAGTCGTCTACGTCGACGGCGGTTACCAAATAATGGGCATGTGATCGGGTTCTGGTTCCTACTCCTGCTCATGCTCGTGCCCTTGATCGAACCTCCAAAAACCCGCGCACGATTGCGATCACGAGCATGAGCAGGAGCACGAAAAGCACTGACACATGATTGCGCGCATTTGGCACGGGTGGACGAAACGCGCGGACGCGAAGGCGTACGAAGAAATGTTGCGCAATGAAATTTTTTCGAGCACCGCGGCGCGGAGTTGTTCATCCGTGAGGATGATGACGAAATCGAGTTCCTTACGCTTCTCCGCTTCGATTCCATGGATGCGGTGAAAGAATTCGCCGGCGCGGACGAAGGTAGGCCGGTGATTTATCCAAGAGCAGAAGCGTTGCTCACGCGGATGGACGAACGCTCACGGCATTATCAAATCGTGACCTAAGGCCCGCTCCAACACTTGTAGTAGTGCGAGCAGGTTAAACGCCTTGTCGCGCCTTCCGAAAAGCGACGCGAGGACGCGTGCGCACTCCAAAAGCTTCCGCAAAATCGCTGGAGCGTCTCTCATGTATTTCGCACGAAATGCTTTGGAGTGCGATGCGTCTTCGCATCGCTTTCATTCGCGTTGGTCTAGGCAGAGAACTATGACGGCCAAGTAAATCCTGCGCGTTCGGAGATAGCATCGTCTCCTCGAGAAGCCGATCCGCCACGGATGAGCGGAGGCGCTTGCCCTGCAACTAGCCTGCGCGAGGTTTGCTTGTATGCAACTCGCTTCGAAGCTTCGCGAACTCCTCGGCAACGAGATTGTTGCCGATGATGCGGAAACACTTGCCGTGCACAGCGGAGACAAATGGTTCGCGGCACAGCAGCCGGAAGTTGTCGTCTTCGCAAGATCGACAGATGATGTCAGCAAGCTGCTAGAACTTGCGTCGCGGGAAAAAATTCCGATCACAGCGCGCGGCGGCGGATTTGGTTATGTAGGCGGATGCGTACCCGCGCGTGGCGGGATTGCCTTGTCGCTTATCCGGATGAATCGGATCAAGGAAATCAGTTTTGGCGATGCGGTTGCAATTGTTGAGCCGGGCGTATTTACCGCAGACCTCAAAGCGGCCGTGCGCGCGCAAAGATTGTTTTATCCGCCTGATCCGGCGAGCATGAAAGATTGCACCATCGGCGGAAACGTGGCGACGAACGCGGGGGGGCCGCGGTGTCTGAAATACGGCGTAACGCGCACTTATGTCATCGGCCTCGAAGTAGTGCTGGCAAACGGCGACGTAATGCGGACTGGTGGACGCGTCCACAAAAACAAGACCGGATTCGACTTGATTGGTCTGTTTGTTGGCTCGGAAGGACTCCTCGGCGTGGTCACCGAGGTTACGCTACGTTTGCTCCCGCTTCCGCCCGCACGCGCTACTTTGTCGGCCGCGTTCGCTACCGCCGCGCAAGCCGCCGAGGCAGTGCAGGCGATTTTCGCAGCGGGATTTCTTCCGTCGTCATTGGAAATTGCCGATCACTTCACGCTCGAAGCAGCGCGACGCGACCTCGGCAAAGTGATCGTCCCCGATGGTAATGCGCACGTCCTCGTCGATCTGGATGGACAAGAGGAAAGCGTCCTCAGCGAGTCCGCAGCGATTCGTAAGTTGCTTGAAAAACGGAAACCAAAGGCGCTTGAGATTGCCACGGGCGAAGAAAATTGCGAAAAACTTTGGGCATTGCGCCGTCAGTTCAGCAACTCACTGCGTGCTACTGGTCTGACAAAATTGAATGAAGATGTGGTCGTGCCACGCAGCCGCTTGGTGGACCTCATGGAATTTGCAGAGTCGCTACAGTCAAAACACGGATTCCCGATCGCGTGCTTTGGTCATGCCGGTGACGGCAACATTCACGTCAACATCATGGCGGACCGGTACAACCGCGACCCGGCCGTTCGCGACAAAGTCCAGCGGGCACTCGACGATCTTTTCGCGCAAGTGTTGGCCTGGGGCGGCGTAATTACCGGCGAGCACGGAATCGGCCTGGCCAAAAAACGTTGGTGGCCGGAGGCCACCAGTCCAGTTGTTCGCGACCTGCATCACAAGCTGAAACAAATTCTCGATCCAAACGACATTCTGAATCCGGGAAAATTTGTCTGACCGAAAGTTCAACCCGCGAATCACGCGAATGGACGCGAATAAAAGCGGCGCCAAGTCGCTGCACTCCAAAAGCGCTTCGCGCCGAAATTCGCTTCTGCCTCCAACTTCTGACGTCTGGAGGTATTTCGCGTCAATCGGCGTGATTCGCGGGCTCGTCTTTTCGTACTTGACTAGCCCGAATCAGCATTGAGATTGGGCGACTAATAACCAGGCGCTTCTGAATTCGCCGCGACTGACGCGCATCCGCGTCGTCGGGAACGAACCAATAAGAAAGACTACGCGTCTTTTGCTTCGCGCCGCCTTAACATTAAATGAAACCTGGAAAATTTACTCACAGCATCGCGGTCATCCTTTCATCGATCACATCTCTGTTCGCACACGGGATAGATTCGAAGGCGGAACCCGAAAAAACCAAGTTCAGCAAAAAATCTCAGAGATCAGCAGACGACCGCACCTTTGATACTAGTTCAATCTCGTTCACGCCCGGGCAGTTGGCCCGAAATGCGCGTGAGCCGGGACAGCGGTTCCCTTGGAGAAGCCAGATCGTGACAACTGTCTTCTGGATCGGCGAGAAACCGGCTGGTAACAATCCCGTTCCCAACCGGGTAAGCTCATGGGACAAGGAATGGACCAAAAATTATGGCGGGATGGACGATCCTGATCCGGCTCATCGCAGCAATTACATTCCTGTAAAGTTCACGCCGCGGCAGAATCCCTTCTACTGTGCGCTTCCATACAACGACAAAGCAAGAGAGGGCCATCGGCCCGAAGCGCCGCGAATTGTTCCATGGTTCAATGAAGCTTATCAGGGGCCCGCTGTTTCGACTTGCAAAGGCCGATGGATCGCCATTCGCAAAGGCAATCGAACCGCGTATGCGCAATGGGAAGACGCTGGCCCTTTCCGCACCGACCATTGGCAATATGTTTTTGGTAACGAACGGCCAAAACCTAACCTGAACAAAGGCGCCGGCCTCGATGTTTCGCCCGCTGTCCGGGATTACCTTGGGCTACAGCCAACGGATGTAACCGATTGGAGGTTTGTGGATTTCAGAGAAGTGCCGCGCGGACCGTGGTCCACTCTCGGAGAAAACAACACATTCGTGATCAACGATCGCAAGAAAGGCGCGGCACTCGTCGAAAAGCTCGGTACGATAATCCCAAAGTAAGCGATCGTGCGCTGGGGAGCACAGGCTGGCAGGCTGTAGTTGTCGGCAGCCCTGCCGATAACATCTTTGCGCGCAGTCCGAGGGGTGACACTAATTCCCGGTCTCGGCAAGCTGCCGAGACGTACAGGCTGGCAGCCTGTGCTCCCCAGAACGTGAGACACATGCGCTGATCCACGCGATCTTTCGGTCCGAAGCGATTGAAAGCGTGAATGGAAAATCGCTGCGCCTTCCGCCTCCTTTGTCCAGCAATCTTCATCGCAGCTACCTTCAGCCTCGTTTTTCCTATCAGCGCGGCCTCCGAGAGCAGCGGGCTCCTCATCGGCAAAGCCGCGATGGGCGATTGGAAAAGCGACGCGCCGGGAGTGCGACGCAAGATCACGGTGCAGGATTTGCCTCCGCCGAGTTCAAATATTCTGGCAATTAACCGGGCGCGCGTCATTGATCGTCCAGTCAGCGCTCAGCCTCGCGTGCCGCCCGGTTTCAAAATCGAACTGTACGCCAGCGGTTTTCGTGATCCTCGATTTCTGCTGACAGCGCCGAATGGCGACATTTTTGTCGTGGAGAGTCGTGGCAATCAATTCAAAGTCTTGCGCGACACAAACGGAGCCGGTAAGCCAGACCGCACCGAAGTTTTTGCAGAACGCGATCTAAACAAACCGTTCGGGATCGCGTTTTATCCGCCAGGTGACGATCCGCAATTTTTGTACGTTGCGAACACTGATGGCGTAATCCGGTTTCCGTATCGCAATGGCGATCTCAAAGCGCGCGGGCCAGCCGAACAGTTGGCAGCGCGCCTTTCTGGCGGCGCGGCGCGCCTGCGCAGCGGCGGCCACTGGACA
>JBGPNR010000076.1:0-8266 GCA_041487635.1 Candidatus Udaeobacter sp.
CACTGCGCGAGCCAACCAACGGTGCGCGGAATCGCGAACATCACCGGGAACATTGCGACCGGCAAACCCATCGCCTGATAGATGATGCCGGAATAAAAATCGACGTTCGGGTAGAGCTTGCGCGAGATAAAATATTCATCTTCCAGCGCGATGCGTTCGAGTTCCAGCGCGATATCCAACAACCGATTACGCCCGGTCACCTCGAACACTTCCTCCGCCGCGTGCTTAATGATGCGCGCGCGAGGGTCATAATTCTTGTAGACGCGATGCCCGAAGCCCATGAGTCTGCCTTCGCCGCCCTTCACGCTCTGGATGAATTCGGGAATGTTGCGCGTGTCGCCGATGCGCGAGAGCATCTTGAGCACTTCTTCATTGGCGCCGCCGTGCAGCGGACCGTAAAGCGCGGCTGCCGCGCCGGCCATCGCGCTGTATGGATCCACGCGGCTTGAACCAATCGCGCGCATCGCGTTTGTGCTGCAATTCTGTTCGTGATCGGCGTGCAGAATGAAAAGGACGTCAAGGGCGCGCTCAAGCGCTGGATTCGGCGTGTACTTGGCCTCCGTCATCTTGAACATCATATTTAAAAAGTTGCCGGCATACGTCAGGTCGTTGTCGGGATAGACGTAGGGCAGGCCGCGATGGTGGCGATAGGTGTACGCGGCGATCGTCGGCACCTTGGCGATGAGGCGTTTGATCTGTATCAAGCGATTCCCGGCGTCGTCCACCTTATTCGCTTCGGAGTAAAACGTTGAGAGCGCGGCGACGGTGCTGATAAACATTCCCATGGGATGTGCGTCATAGCGAAACGCTTGCATCAGCGTCTTCATCTTTTCATGGACGAACGTGTGATACGTGATGTCGTGCGTCCACGTTGTCAGCTGTTCGTCGTTCGGCAGGTCGCCAAAGAGAATCAAGTATGCGACTTGCAAGTAGTTGCAGTTCTCCGCGAGTTGTTCGATCGGATAGCCGCGATATTCCAAGACCCCTTTGTTACCGTCAATGAAGGTGATCGCGCTTTTGCTGGACGCGGTATTCATCAATGCGGGGTCGTAGCTCATCAGCCCAAAATCGTCCGCGTCAGTTTTAATCTTGCGCAAGTCCATCGCACGCACCGTGCCATTCTCAATCGGCAATGTGTATGATTTGCCGGTGCGATTGTCCGTAGCTGTTAAAGTTCGTTCAGACATTTTCGTTTTCCTCTCATTGAATCAATACGGCGCGGAGAATGTGAGTAGCTGTTCCTCCACTTTTGCTCACCGCTCATCATAATAGGATGGATACTCGGGTGTCCACTGAGCCGCTGTTACTTGCTGACGAAGTTCATCCTCTCCTAGCTTCACCGCTACACCATCGTTCTGTGCTTGGCTCCCAACCGCGAGCGCGATTTTCGCAGCCACTCTTCGCAAGTCAGTTAATGGAGGTAGCAAGGACGCAGAGGGATCTTTTAACGCAGGCGAATTTGCCGCGAGGGCTCGAGCTGCTGAAAGCAGCATCCGATCCGTGACTCGGCGCGCGCCGGAGGCAACAACACCAAGTCCGATCGCGGGAAAGATGTAAACATTGTTGCATTGTGCGATCGGAATTTTGCGACCGCCGTAATTAACAGGCGCAAAAGGAGAACCTGTCGCCACCAGCGCGCGTCCATCGGTCCAACGAATCAAATCTTCGGCGGTTGCTTCCGAGTTTACAGTGGGATTCGAGAGCGGAAAGATGACAGGCCTCTCGACCTTGCCGGCCATTTCGCGAACAATTGCTTCCGAGAAGACGCCGTGAACTGTTGAGAGACCGATAAGGATTGTCGCATCGATCTTTCCAATCACATCGGCGAGGCCGATATGTCCGTTGGAAGTTTGAGGCCACCCTGAAATGCGGTTCTCCGGTTGAGCATAAACGCTCTGCTCCTGACTAAGGTCTTTCCGGCCTGAATGCAGCAGGCCTTTGCTGTTAAGAAGCCAGAAGCGGCTGCGCGCCTCCTGCTCAGTTAGCCCTTCTTCTTTCATTGCCGCACACAATCCATCGGCAACACCGATCGCCGCTGCACCTGCACCGAAAATGACGATCTGCTGGTCTTTCAAAGTCTTTCCAGTGACTTTGATCGCGCTCAAAATCGCGCCGAGTGCAACAGCAGCCGTCCCCTGGATATCGTCGTTGAAGGTCAGCAATTCGTCGCGATACCGCTCGAGGATGGGCCGGGCATGCGAATTCGCGAAGTCTTCCCACTGCAGGCATGTTTCAGGAAACTCCTGTTTCACCGCCTGCACGAACTGATCAATGAAATCGAAGTAGTCCTGGCCAGTGATTCGCTCGTGACGCCAGCCAAGGTACTCAGGATCGTTGAGTCGTTCCTGATTGTTAGTTCCTACGTCCAGCACGATCGGCAGCGTTCGTTCCGGACGAATGCCACCTATGAGCGTGTAAAGGGAAAGCTTACCGATTGGGATGCCCAGTCCGCCTGCGCCCTGATCACCTATACCCAGGATGCGTTCACCGTCGGTTACGACAATGACATCGACGTTCGGATTCGGGCGATTCTGCAAAAGCGTAATGATGGAGTCGCGGCGCGGGTAAGAAACAAAGAGGCCGCGCGGTCGACGATAGATGTGACTGAATTGCTGACACGCCAGCGCTACTGTTGGCGTGTAAACAATTGGCGTCATTTCCTCGATGTGGTCGAGAAGAAGTCTGTAAAAGAGTACCTCGTTCGTGTCCTGCAGAGCCCGCAGATAGATGTGCCGCTCGAGGTCGTCGTCCTTTCTCTGGTAAGCCTCGTACGCACGCACGACTTGCTCTTCCAATGTTTCCACGTGCGGCGGCAGAAGCCCGAGCAGACCAAATAGTGTGCGCTCTTCCTCGGTGAAAGCCGTGCCTTTATTCAGCAATGGTGTATCGAGCAGATCCATCCCCCGAGGAATCCTCGGTGGGACGGTTTCCGCGACTCGTTGTGCGATCGGCTCTGGCATATTTTGTTGCGCTTCTGCCTGACGACTTTTCGATTGGTTAGCGGAAAAGGCGAGGTGATGCGAATAGAAATTGCTACTCGTCGAACTCGCCCGCTTACTCGTAATGCGGTTCGATCACGTTGCCAGTTTCATTATAAACGCGAATCACAGAAGCGTGTTCAGGATGTGTTTCAAATCGTTTCTCCTTCACCCACTCCAGCGATGAACCGATTGCAGTCCCGCCTTTATAGCCCCGACGGGAACGTCTCCTCGACTTCGCCCATTTCCCATTCCGCAGTGCGCTCCAGCGGCTCGACGGCGCGAGTGTGATCGTAGTGCAGGATCGCGTCGAACTGGTCCGGCAAACGCGCGTGAAAGTAATGACTGATCAATTCCGTTTCCGGCCGGTAGATCACGCCGATCGCGCGCTCGAGGCGTTCGCTGCGCAACGCCGCCGCAGTATCGGTATTGTTCCGGAGCGCGAGAAAGAAATTCGGAACATCGACATCGTGAAACAGCGCTTCGTAACTTTCGGGATGTGCCGCGCGCACATTTTTACGTTCCGCCGGTCCGTCCCAATCGGACGCCGCGGTGACTGTGCCGTCGTACGTAGTGAACCCGATGGAGACAGATTCCTTTACAAAATGCTCGCGCACGAGCTGGCCGAGATTGAGCTCGCCGCGCTCGCCCATTTGCGTCGCGCGCGCATCGCCCAGGTGCGAGTTGTGCGCCCAAACGATGATTTTTGCGGGCGGCCGTTGGTTACTTAAGTGAATTGCCAGCCGGAGGAGTGACTCCATCATGTGAGTGTCGCGCAGATTCCAGGAGGACACTTCGCGCCGAAACATGTTGCGGTAGTATTCTTCGGCGTTTCGCACCACGAGCGCGTTTTGTTCCGCGCAGAAATAGGCGTCAGCTGCCACCTGCCCGTCCCGTTGAAGGTATTCCATGGCTTTGTGACGAAGCTCTACAAGGCTTTTAACGACGGCCTGCTCGCAGCTCGGCGTCATCTGAAACCCGGCCGCGTATCCATAAGTTGTGATGTCCTTACCAAAATGTTCGAAGCAACCGTAATGATCCCGCGCGCGTTTCGCCGCTTCGGGATCAATTTTGCCCAGATACGCGAGCACGGCCTCAATCGAAGCGTGCAGACTGTATAGATCGAGCCCATAGAATCCGCATTTGCGGTCTTCTGAAACCTGCTGGTCGTTGTGCTCGCGCAACCAGCCGACGAAATCGAGGACGTCAGCGTTTCGCCACATCCATTGGGGAAATCGTTGAAAACCACCTAACGCTTCCACACTATCGCTGTCCTTGCTCGCGCCTCGTACAAAGCGATTGACGCGATACGCATCTGGCCAATCTGCTTCCACCGCCACAGCGCTGAAGCCGCGCTGCGCAATCAGCACCTTTGAGATCTGAGCGCGAATTCGGTAAAACTCGTGGGTGCCATGACTCGCTTCGCCAATTAAGACGAAGCGCGCGAAGCCGATCATATCTATCAGCGAATCAAAGTCGTTAGGCGAACCGACCAGCGGTTCCGCTCTTTCACTGACAAGATCGATGATGGATTTTGGCATAGGATTTCTTCATTAGGAGTTGGCGTGATAGCTGGGGACGACCATGACAGGGCACTCAGCATAACGCACCACGTGTTCGGCGACGCTCCCGATGAGCGCATGCTTTAAACCCGTGCGGCCATGCGTGGAAGTGACGATAAGATCAATTTCGGGCTGGCTAGCCGCATTACAGATTTCCTCGACCGCATGGCCGGCGCGGATTTCGGTTTGAACCGGCACGCCCCGCAAAAAATCCATCTGCTTAAGCGCGTCCATCTCTATCCGGGCCGTCTCTTCCACCGCGTCGGCCAGCCCGGAGAAACGGGCGCCCGCGCGGTCAGCGATCACGTAGTTGGTATACGGGTACGTCACATGAAAGAGACGGAGGGTGGCATTAAGCCTCTTTGCCAGGGACGCTGCGTACTCCAACCCGGCGAGGGAGCACGTTGAGAAATCTACCGGAACCAGGATTGTGCGAATCGCGAATTGTTTGCTCGCCTCTTTCGATTTCTGTTTTCCCTTCCGTACAACAAGAACAGGGCACGGTGCATTGCGGACGACTCGTTCCGCGGTGCTCCCGAGCAGAAGATGCTTCAGCCCGCTATGTCCTCGCGTCGCAAGGGCGATCAAATCGGCATCAATCTCGCGGGCCAAACGGACAATCTCCTGGTAAGGTTGGCCAGTGCACACATGGCAATTCTCCGGACGATATGTCGGCACATGTTTGCGATGAATACCGGTCAGTTCCTCGTTAAGGCGTTCAATCGCCTCCGCTGATTGCAACATAAGGTGTCCTGCGCCCGGCACCGATGACGCCTCGTCAGGCGGATACACGTGGACCAGATGGATGGCAGCGCGAAATTGTTTCGCCAGCCAGACGGCGTGATCGAGCGCTTCTGTCGACGCGGGGGAGAAATCCAGTGGAACTAGAATTCTTTCAATTTTGAACTCTAGCTGATTATCCCGCGCCTGCGGGACTGTGGAAGCATCCTCTGTCATGTTCAATCGGTGAAAACTCCTCGTCGAGGTGTGGGTTAATTGCTCACCAGGTTTGAACTGGTTGAAGCGAGCGGAAGTGTGATGCCAGCGCTGCCGCCGGCAATTTCACCAGATCGGACTCTACGTGCTCGACGATCCGCTCCTGGATTTTGGGCGGGAAATGCTCGACGATCTTCGCATAAATCGATGCGGGCGCGGCGAACGACCAACCCTCACCAGGGCTGCGCTCTACGATTTTCGTGATCTCGGTGGCGAGCTCTTTGCAAATCCGGCGATCCATTTCTGCTTCCAGTTGCGGCCAATCGGTCATCGGCGTGCTGTGACGCATGCTGGCCGCATCCATCACATCGGTGACTTCGAATGCCTGCACCAGTTTCAAACTCGCCCCTCGCGTTGGCGTTTCCTCCACCCGATACGCGCGCACGCTGCCGCGATCGGCCACGATGATCAGTGAACTTGCAGTCATCCCAAGTCGGAGAGGTCGACGGTCTCGCGCTCGAGGCAGAGCGTCCGCAATTCCGGCGGAAAAATTCCAAAGACTTTCTCGAGTTCACCCGGAGAGGTGTTCGCGGAGAGCACTCTCAACACAGCCTCAGTCAATCGCATGGGATTGACGTTGCGGTCTGCGGTAAAATTTTCCCGCACGGCATCGTAGAATTCCTGCGCGGTCTTGATCTTTGTCGGGGTGGCCGCCGGTTTCCAGTTGTCATAATAGAATCCGCGCACAAGCATCGGAAGCTGCGCGCCCAGATGCGCGGCTTCCGGTACAGGCAACCGGTCCCGCAGCACATGCAAGACCGCGCGCAAACCGTGGTAAGCCTTATGATGGTCGTCCCAACGCAACAAATCGCTGATTTCCTTCACCCAAAGATTTGTTTTTTGCAGGGTCGTTCCGAAAACTTCCGGTTGATGTGATTTCATAATTTTGTCCTCCAAATTTGTGTTGCGTTCACTGTAGCCACCTCGCTGTGCGACGTCCACGTGCGACGCGCCATCAGTACATGACTACAAACATCACGCGTTGCTTTCACACAACGGCCAACTGCTGCGCCACACGCTGTTGAACCGGCTTCGCTGGCGGCGGCGGCGGCCCGTGCGTGCAGATTTCTCGCAGCGTGTTTTCAACGTCCTCAGCTGAGAGTTCTGCCTTGCGCTCTGTTGTTGCTTTCAATGCCAAGTCGTTCATCGAGAGAATGCCTTGGAGGCTCTCGTCCTCGGCGCTGATAATTGGCAACCGCCGCACTTGCTTTTGCCGCATGATCGTAAGCGCTCCGCGGATATCAGTGTCAGCCGAGCAGCCGTACACTTGGCCTGAGATCACTTCCTTTACCCGGATAGTGGCCGGGTCGCGATGCTTGGTCGCTGCCGCCATGCAAATATCGCGGTCGGTTATCATCCCCACGACTTTCCTACCGGCGACGACTGGCATCGCGCCAAAATCGCCTCTCCACATCTGCATTGCCACCGTGGCCAGGTTGGTTTCCGGTGCGCAGGTCTGCACGTCATAAGTCATTACATCTTGTACTTTCATATTTTTTTGCCTTTCTAGGGGCAATCAACGCGACGCGCAGATGACATGCTCCGCAGATTTTGCGAAGAACTGCGCAATTCTTGCCAGACCTCGGGCCGGGTCGGCTGAGCTTTGAACAAGCGAAGTCCCTGTAATGAAGCTGGCAACGTGATCGAAAAGCACGAGCAGGCGGGCCGGTTCAAAGAGCCCGATCGGTGTTCCAACTCCGCTCAGCACGTGCAATGCAGGATGGCGTACGCCTGGCCCTTCTTCACTTCTTCCAACAGCTCACAGGCTTTTAATGTGGGCGCGGCAATCACCTCGATGCCGCGCCGTTTCGCCTCCGTTAGGACTTCGTCCATTACCGGAAGCGCGCCATGGGCGCCGGTTCCCAAAATGCGCCGCTTGCCTCCCGAGGGAATTTCTTCACCGACCGAAAGCGGCGTGTGGCCGAACTTTTCACGAAATTGCTTGGAAGGTCCTTTCTTGCGTTTTCGCACTTTGCCGCCTTCGATCACGACATCATGCGTGTAGCGCTTTCCCTCAACCTCGATCTCGCCAAATTTGACCAGTCGTGCTTTCACATCTCAATGTTCCCCTGGCCCGCTCCAAGGCAAGAGACAGGGATTCCAAGAGCATGCAGCAGTTAGTCGGGCGCGCCGGTGGCGGTCCCATTCTCCTATATGACCATCATCGCGTCTCCAGACGAGCAAACCAATGAAGCCGCCCCAAAAAGCAAAGGAACCGCACAATTTGTTGACGCTCTCTACCTCAATGTGGCGGGCGAAGTTGAATGGACCGATTGGCAACACGTCGCTTCCACCGATTCAATACATAAGAAGCTCTAATCTCCCCAAGCCGCTCGTCCTCTAACCAATCGCGAGGCTGTGTGATAAGTCGGGAAAGGAGTTGACCAGTTGCGAGCGGAGCGGAAGTAAAGACGAAAAGGGGATGTTTCTTTTGCTGAGAGGCTGTAGTTACTTGAAAGGCGAGGCGAAGGATCTTGACACGTCCAGCGCCGAGTTGGGCCGAAGCCCGGCCCGGCGGGGAGCAAAACATTCCCGTGAGTGGCTTCTAGCTCACTGCAGCGATCAGGTTCTTGACCCCGATCAGGTTGTAAGCTCGCTTTAAGTTGTAAGCCAGCACGGTTAAAGTCACTTCTGTCGTGACATGGCGCATTCCGCGGCAAAGGAAGTAGTCGTAGCCTAAGGAACGTTTTATTGTGCCAAAGCAATGTTCGATGATGGCTTTGCGCCGTC
>JBGPNR010000077.1:0-8219 GCA_041487635.1 Candidatus Udaeobacter sp.
CGCTTTTCGTCCTGGGGACCAGCATTTCCGTCCGAGCCGATACAGATGCCGAGGTACAGGCGCGCAAAGACGCGCTCGACGTCGCTGGAGCGTTTGCGAATGATGGTTTCAAGATCCGCGACGGACATTGGTGCGCGGTTCTCAAGCCGCACGACCACGCCTTGGTGGCGGTAAATCTCTATGCAGGAAACCAGTATTGGTTCTCTGCGGGCGCTACGGAGCCTGTAAAAAAAATTGGAGTCAGCGTCTATGACGAGAGCGGTAAGCAAATGACTACGGAAAGCTACAATGACGGGGAAAAAGCGGCGGCCGGGTTTTCACCACCGAACAGCGGTCAGTACTTTGTTTCGGTCGATCTGCTTGAAGGAGATGAAGGCACCTGCTGCCTCGTCTACTCGTACAAGTGAAGCGATGAAGCGATACTAGATTCCCGATGCGTAGCCAATGGTCTGCCGTCTAGCAGACAGCAAGATCTCAACAGCCAGCGAGTATGATTTCGCTCCAGGTTTTCTACGAGGGAAATGTCCAAGGCGTCGGGTTCCGGTGGTCGGTGCGCCACGCCGCCAAGGGTTTCGACGTGACTGGGTGGGTGCGTAATCTGCCGGATGGCCGGGTCGAACTTAACGTTACGGGAGAGGAAGAAGAGGTGCGTGCATTCCTCGATCGCATCGTCCAAGGGGAATTGCACTCCCTGATTCACAAGCAAACCGAAAAGAAGTTCGACAAACCGGTCCCTGCGCGCGGCTTTGAGATTCGCTATGACTAACTCGCCACGCCGTAGCCGCGCGGAGGCGGGTCCGGCGGTCGCGGTCCATGGACTAACCAAGATTTTTCCTGTTCCCTTTCACCGGCAATCGATCGTCGCGGTAAAGGACCTCAATCTACGCATCGAACCAGGCGAGGTGTACGGGTTATTGGGGCCGAATGGTTCCGGTAAAAGTACCACCCTAAAAATTATTCTTGGCCTCGTGTCTCCAACGCGCGGCCGTACGGAAATTTTTGGGCGGGATAGTCGTCTTGTCGAAAGCCGCGAAGCGGTCGGTTTTCTGCCGGAGAATCCATATTTCTATAAATATCTTACGGGAAACGAAACGTTGCGTTTTTTTGGGCGCCTTTCCGGACTGCGGGGCGTCGCCCTGAAGAATCGCATCAACGAATTGCTCGACCTTGTCGGTCTAAGCAAGGCGCGCAACCGCCGGCTGGGCACGTATTCGAAAGGGATGTTACAACGCATCGGCCTTGCCCAGGCATTGATTCACGATCCCAGGCTGGTGGTGCTGGATGAACCGACTGCCGGTGTCGATCCCGCAGGCTCGCGAGACATTCGCGATTTGATTCTCGATCTGAAGGGCCGCGGAATCACGGTGCTGCTTTCTTCGCATTTGCTCGCGCAAGCGCAGGAAATTTGTGATCGCGTCGGTATTCTGGCCGATGGCGTGCTGGTGCGGGAAGGTCATTTGCAGGAACTCATCGCGATAGAAAATCAAACCGAGCTTGTCATCACCGACGCTTCCGATGAGCTCATTCGGGAAATGGAATCGATCATTAAACGATCACGCGCGAAGCTGATCGAGCGGCGCAAATCGACAACTACACTGGAGAGATTGTTCCTTGAGGCGACCAAGAATAAGGAAGCTCAAATATCGAACGACGAAGGAATAACGAAACAGAAATGACCAACGGCGAAAACGCTCCAACACTTGAACAGGTGAACGCTTCAACGTTCGCGAAGCGGTATAGGCCCTTTTCTTTTTTTCGCATCTACGCAATTACGAGCAACACAGTCACCGAGCTGACACGGCTGAAGGTTTTCTATGTCCTGCTGGTGTTCGCGCTTGTTTTGATCGGCAGCTCCATCTTCATGGCGCAGTTCTCTTTTCAACAGGAATTTCAAATCCTAAAAGATGTTTCGCTCGGCGCGATTTCACTTTTCACCTCCCTTCTGGCGATCGTTGCCACTGCAAGGCTACTTCCCCAGGACATCGAGGACCGCACACTTTACACTATTCTCGCCAAGCCGGTGCCCCGCTTCGAATACGTGCTGGGAAGACTTACGGGAGTCCTTTTGCTCTTGGCGATCAGCACCCTCGTGATGGCTGCAGCCTTTGTGCTCGTGCTATATCTGCGCGAACAGGCTGTCGTACACGCGACATTAAGACAGATGTCCGGTGCACCGCTGGATCAGATCGCTGATGCTCTGCGTGTTGTCCGATCTTCTGCGTTCAACATCAATATCTTTCCCGGAATTGCCGTCATTTATCTGAAAGCATGCCTGCTCGCGGCTCTCACGCTGTTTGTTTCCACGTTCGCCACCTCAAACATTTTCACGATCGTGGTCATGGCTTTCATTTATTTTATCGGCCATTTGCAAGCCACTGCCCGCGAGTATTGGCTGCAGGAACACGGCGGCGGAGTGATTAGTCGCGTTTTTCTCGCGATAGTGACGCTGTTATTTCCCGACTTGCAGGCATTCAATTTGGTGGATGACATCGTCGCGGGCACAGCAATTTCGCTCGCGGTTTTCGCGAAGACTGCCGTGCTCGGCCTCTTCTACACCACCATTTACACGCTGTTGGCCACCTTCGTGTTCTACGGAAAAGAATTATGATGCGGACTGTCGTGGTGCTCGCAGCATTAATCGGGCTCGGGGCGCTCAAGTTGCCAATTGAACGCAACCTGGCGGTGCTTCATCGACAGGAACATTTCCACGGAGTCGAATTTAATCTCGATCTCCGCGAAAAGCTCGGCCAACTCGGGTTTGTCGCGGCTCTGAGCGGATTTCGAGCAATCGTCGCGGACGCCCTTTTCATTCAAGCGTATTCGGCATGGGAAAAAACCGAATGGGGTCGAATGCTATTATTGTTCCGGCACATCACAACCCTGCAACCACGGGTGATGCTGTTTTGGGACACAGCGGCTTGGCATATGGCTTGGAACGCGAGCGTGGCCGCGATGAATGATCGCAACCAACCGCGCCTCGCGCTGCGAGTCAAAGCGCAGCGAGAATATTTTGCGCTCGGCAAGGATTTCCTGGAACGCGGGATAGAAAACAATCCCGATCGTCCCGACCTCTACGAGGCGCTCGCGAGGCTATATAAGGAGAAATACAAAGACCACGAACGCGCCTCCGAGTATTATGCGAAAGCGGCGACGGTGCCGGGAGCGGCGCCATGGGACAGGCGTTTCTCGGCCTACGAGCTCTCTGAATGCGAGGGCCGTGAACGCGAAGCGTACGAACGCCTGCGCAACCTCTATGATGAAGGAGAAAAGGAACGGCTTCCTACGTTAATCAAGCGGCTGAAATTTCTCGAAGACAAACTTGGAATCCCGCAGGAACAACGAATTCCGCAAGAAAAGAAAGTCGTTAAATAGGTAAATAGCTGGATGATTGTATTCGTGGCGGCTACCGGGCGCTTTCATTGTAACGTATTAACCTTTCAACGGTTTAACTTTTGATAATGCGTTTCGCAATTTTGAGTGATATCCATGCCAATCTCGAAGCGCTCGAAGCGGTACTGGCAGACGCGCGCGAGCGTAGATGCAGTCGTTTTTTGTGCTTGGGCGACGTGGTGGGTTATAACGCAAATCCCCGAGAATGCATCGAACGCGTCCGCGAACTGGATTGTCCCGTGGTAAAAGGCAATCACGACGAGGAGGCAACGCTTTCCGCGTCCTCGGAGCGTTTCAACGAACTAGCCGAGCACGCTATCCAGTGGACCCGCGACAATTTGGCGGATCAGGACAAAGAATGGTTGCGCAGCTTACCGTTACAGAAGCGGGTACACGATTTTACGATCGTGCATGCTACACTCGATACGCCCGGCCAATGGGGTTATGTCTTTAGCAACCTCGATGCTGTCGCGAGTTTCACATATCAGCGGACCGCAGTCTGCTTTTTCGGCCACACACACGTACCCATGGTATTTATTCGCGATCAGGGCGTCCGGCAGGAAAGGACCGAACACGTTCGCATCGAGCCGGCCAAAAAGTATTTCATCAACGCCGGCAGCGTCGGGCAACCACGCGACGGAAACTGGCGCGCGGCGTATTGCATTTACGACATTGAAAACAATCTCGTCGAACTGGTGCGGGTAAAATACGATCTGGCGACCGCGCAAAGAAAGATTTCCAAAGCAGGTCTGCCGCAGCTCCTGGCCGAGCGACTGGCTATGGGCCGCTGACGCTCCGCCTTCGACTACGGACAACGTCAATTCGCAATAAAGTCCATCCGTTGCTTAAGAATAAAGTCCGCAAGCGGCAAATCCCGCGGATAAGTCACTTTGAAATTGAAGCCATCATTCAAAACGAGAACCACCTTGCGACCGAGTCGCTCGACCGCTGAAACCTCGTCTGTTACCGAGATATTTTCGGCAAAAACAGCGCGATACGCCTCCTCGATCAATTGCCGCTCGAAAATTTGAGGAGTTTGCATTGCATATAGTTGATGCCGATCGACCGAATCGGTGACAATGAGATCGGCGTCTGCGCGTTTTAATGTGTCATTAATTGGCTCAGCCAACGCGGCAGCGCCATGATCCGCGCATCGCTGGAATACGCGTTCGATCTGCTCCGGAGTAATCAGCGGCCGGGCGGCATCGTGCACTGCCACGTAACGTGCAAACGAATCCAAATGGTCCAGGCCAGCACGCACGGAATCCTGCCGCTGTCTGCCACCAGGAATGATTGATTGCACCTTCACGAAACTTTCGTCGCGGACAATCGCTTTGATTTTCTTGTGTCGATTTTCCCGCGCGACTACGATGATTTCATCAACTGAGCTGGCGCGTTCAAATGCGCGGATCGTGTGCGCGATGACTGGTTTGCCGTCAATCGCCGCAAACAACTTATCGAAACCCATGCGGCGGCTGTCACCGGCGGCGACGATGATTGCTGAAAGCACGGTTACAAAAGCTAAATGAGTTACAAAGTTACAAGATCTGCGGGCGGAAGAAATTCCCTTTTAACTTTGTAACTGATGTAACCTTTTTGATCGTCAGGACAACTGTCGTGACACTTCGGCGCTCAGCGTTTTGCCGTCCACACGACCGGCGACTTTCGCTTGCAACGCTTTCATCACCGCGCCCATCTGAGACTTCGACGTGGCTCCGATCTCGGCGATCGTTTCTCGCACCAGCTTCGCCACGTCGTCCGCGCTCATCGCCTGTGGCAGATACGCGTTCAGGATCGACAACTCTTCTCTTTCTTTTTCGGCTAGTTCCGTGCGGCCGCCTTTTTCGAAACTTTCGATGGAATCCTGGCGTTGCTTGACCTGCTTGCGAATCACCTGCGCGGTTTCAGCGTCGCTCAGTTCCGCTTCTGCGCCTGATTTTGCAATCGCGCCGTACTTCAACGCAGATTTTAACATGCGCAGAACGCTCAGCCTGGTCGCATCCTTGGCGCGCATCGCCTCTTTAAGATCCGAGTCGATCCTTTGGGAGAGTGTCATAGAGGAAGCTAGGTGATCAGATTCCGTTGTCACCTGATGCTACGCCAGGACGGCGCGGACTTGCGTGGCGCAACGGTGCGCAGATTCCGCGTCACCAACCGACATCACCGTTAAATCTTTTTGTGCGCGCAGGAGCAAACCTGCCAGCACGTTTCCCGGTCCCAACTCGATAAAAACCTCGCAACCGCGCGCCAGCATCCGCTGCATGCAATCGTACCAGCGAACTGTCGCTGTCACCTGCTCTTGTAATGTGCGGCGAAGTTCCGGAAGCGTGTCGGCCTCTTCGCCGGTGACATTGCTGATAATAGGGAATTGCGGAATTTGCATCTGTACCTCAAGCAGAGCGTCCCCTAACTTGCGGTAAGCGCTCTCCATCAAGCGTGAATGATATGCGCCAGCGACATTTAACATGGTTGCGCGCCGGATGCCGTATTCCTTAGCCACGCCAACTGCCGCCTCAACCTTGGCGAGTTCGCCGGAAATTACGATTTGTCCCGGCGAATTAATATTGGCGATATCGACATCTTCGTCGGCAGCGAGTCGCCGAACATCGTTCTCCTGGCCGCCGATCATCGCAGCCATGCCGCCAAGCGTTGCCGCGCAGGCTTCATCCATGAATTCACCACGTTTCTGCACAAGTTGCAGCCCGGTCGCGAAATCGAACGTGCCTGCCGTGGCGTGCGCAGTCATTTCCCCGAGAGACAAGCCAGCCGCACAATCGATTGGAAAATTGCCAAACAATTCGCGGACGACAGCCAGGGCCGCCAGTGAATGGAGGTATAAGGCAGGCTGGCAATTCGATGTCGTCGTCAGCGTTTCCGCCGGCCCATTCCACATAATGTCGGTTAACTGTCGGCCAAGGATTTCATCAGCTTGCGCAAATAAGTTGGCCGCAGGTGGAAAGTTCTCCGCCAGTTCGCGTCCCATGCCGACCCTTTGCGCGCCCTGGCCCGCGAAGAGCAGTGCGATTTTTTTCGACATCATCTTCTAGTTAATCGCGTTCCGTCACGGGTGCGAGCGCGTTCTGCCTCTAGGGAGGACAGGCTGCCAGCCTGTGCTCCCCGGAATTTGCGCTTGCGCGCGGTGGTTCACTCGCCAGCATAAATCACTGGTAAATCCCATGCCATTTACGACGCGCGAAATTGAATCGCCCGACCCGGTCACGCGAGTCGCCGCCGACGACGCAGCGCTGCGGCAGCCTGGTGACGACGACATCGGCGAGAAAATGGTTTTAAACATGGGGCCGTCGCATCCGGCGACGCACGGCGTGTTGCGGCTCGTGCTGGAGCTCGATGGCGAGATCATCACCAAGGCGACGCCGGACATTGGTTTTCTACATCGTGGCGACGAGAAAATCGCCGAGAACATGCAGTACAATCAGTTCGTCCCGTACACCGACCGGCTTGATTATCTCGCGCCACTTTCAAATAACGTGGCCTACGCGCTGGCAGTTGAGAAATTGATGGGCTGGGAAGTTCCACCGCGGGGAAAAGCGATTCGTACCATTTGCTGTGAGACCTCGCGGATCTCCTCGCATCTGCTGGGCATTGGCTCCATGGCGCTCGATCTGGGTGCAATGACGGTGTTCCTCTACACTTTTACCGAGCGCGAAAAACTTTATGATCTTTTTGAGCTGCTTACCGGCGCTCGCTTTACCACGTCGTACACGCGCGTGGGTGGGCAAATCCGCGATTTGCCCGAGCGCTTCATTCCGCAACTGAATAAATTCCTCGACCATTTCGGCCCAAGCCTGAGCGAGTGCGACAGGCTGCTGACCCGGAACAAAATTTTTGTCGATCGGACGAAAGATATCGGCGTCATATCGAAGGAGCGCGCGATTGCGTACGCCCTGTCCGGCCCTAACCTGCGCGGGAGCAGGATCGACCACGATTTGCGGCGCAAACACCCGTACCTCGATTACGACAAATATGATTTCGACGTGGTGATCGGCACCGCGGGCGATTGTTACGATCGTTATCTGGTGCGGATTGAGGAAATGCGCCAAAGCGTACGGATCCTGCGCCAGGTGATCGATAAACTCCCAACCGGACCAATTAATGTCGCAGATTGGAAAAACATGACTCCTCCGAAATCGCGCGTCATGACAAAAATGGAAGAATTAATCCATCATTTCATCGTGGTTACCGAAGGGCTTGACGCGCCACCGGGGGAAGTCTATTTCGCGGCGGAAAATCCCAAGGGCGAGCTTGGCTTTTACATCAACAGCAGAGGAGGCGGCGTGCCGTATCGGTTGAAGATTCGCGCGCCGTCGTTTGTGAACCTCAGTATCCTGCCGGAGCTTCTACCCGGCTGCATGGTAAGTGATGTGCCTGCGGTGCTGGGCAGTCTGGACTTCGTCATGGGCGAATGCGACAGATAAGGCGCAATGACGAATACCGAATGCCAAATGACGAACGACTGAGAAGCATGAGAACGTGTGCAAAAAACCAAGGCAGCTCCTCGTCATTCGAGCTTCGTCATTTCTTCGGCATTCGTCATTGGTCATTCGTCATTTCTTCGGCAACTCGCCTCATGCTTGTGCTTTTCGTCGTGCTCTCCCTCTCTTGCAGCGGGAAGCGTATCACAAAAGCGAACGTGGATCAGGTGATGGAAGGCATGTCGAAAAAGCAGGTCGAATCGATTCTGGGCCCGCCTACTTCACTTAGGACCGAGGATTTAGTGATCACAAAAAAGACAACTTACGTTTACCGGCAGGGCAAGGACACGGTCACAATCGTTTTCAAGGACGACAAAGTGCAGTCGAAAGACAGCA
>JBGPNR010000078.1:0-8132 GCA_041487635.1 Candidatus Udaeobacter sp.
AGCACGCCGCCGAATCGATTGCTGACCCAATAAGCATCGTCCCCGAGGCCACCGATCTTTTTCGGCGCAGGTCCTTGCTCTTTTTCGACCTCCTTCGCCTGCGGTTTTCCATCGCGCTGCTTCTCGTAAGGCCCAAACTTCTCTTTTCCAAAAGTCTTTTGGAGTGCGCTTATTCTGCTGGTCTGGATTCTCCTGCACGAGTGCCAGACTCACCGATTTGCTGGATTCCGCTGTTGTGTAGAAACATTGCGAAACGTAGAAAAGATTGTCCGAACGTTCGCTGCTCTTGGTCTCATTCACCGGCGTTGCTTGAACCGATTCGACTTCCTCTTTGGAGATGAGGCTGCAGGCGTCACGCTTAACTGTGGTGCTTCGGCTGTCCTTGCATCCGCACAGAACCACTAAAAGAGATGTGACCAGACACATGACGAGCAAGCTGCGCATGGGAGAACTTTCACTAACGAAGAGCCGCGAACAACATCCCGGTTTTATCGGTCTGAGGTAATGGTCACTACGTTGCTTCGCCAGTTGACGGATGTTAGCGTCGCCTGCCTGTAATGAGCCAGAACTACAAAGATACTCTGAATCTGCCGCGGACAGAATTTCCCATGAAGGCGAACCTTGCCGCGCGTGAGCCGGAGATGCTCAAGGCTTGGGAGGAAACGCGACTTTATCAGCAAATTCAGAAATCGAGAGCGGGTCGGGAGCTGTTTGTTCTTCATGATGGGCCGCCCTTTGCGAATGGCGATGTTCACATGGGCACTGCGCTCAACAAAATTCTGAAGGATTTCGTGGTGAAATCGCAGACGATGCTGGGCAAACGCTCGCCATACGTCCCAGGCTGGGACTGTCATGGCCTTCCAATCGAATACAAAGTGGTAAAGGAATCTCGCGCTCTTTCTCCGCTGGAGGTCCGCAAAAAATGCGAAGTGTTCGCGCGAAAATTCATCAATATCCAGCGCGAGCAATTTAAGCGGCTCGGCGTATTCGGTGACTGGGAAAATCCGTATCTGACCATGGATCCCAAATACGAAGCGGAAATCCTCCGCGCCTTCGCGGTTTTCGTCGAAGAAGGCTTGGTTTATCAGGCGCAAAAGCCGGTCTTCTGGAGCACAGGCGCGCAGACGGCGCTGGCGGAAGCCGAAGTAGAATATCAGGAGCGCGACGACACAGCCGTTTACGTGCGATTTCGACTTCCTCACGACCAACTAGTGAAGATCGATCTACCAACTGATAAGCCCGTGAGCGTTGCGATTTGGACAACAACGCCTTGGACTTTACCTGCGAATCTCGCGATCGCAGTCGATCGCGATGCTGATTACGAAGTTCTGGGTAATGAAAATGAGCGAGTGATTATCGCTCGCAAACTTCATGAGCAATTCATCCAACATACAGGCTTTGTACCGCTCGAAGAACGAACTTCTCTATTGGGCAAGCAACTCGTTGGACTACAGGCGCAACATCCATTCCTCAATCGCCACTCAATTATACTCGCCGCTGATTTCGTAACCATGGACACGGGCACAGGTGCTGTGCACATCGCCCCCGGTCACGGTGAAGACGATTATTGGTTGGGCAAGGCCAATGACCTGGGAATTCTTTCTCCGGTGGACGATCACGGGCGCTTTACTGAGGAAGCTGGTCTGCCAAATCTGACTGGAAAATATGTCTTCGATGCCAACCGCGACATCGTTCAACTGCTGAAAGAACGCGGCATGCTGCTGGCCGTACAGAATTTTCATCACTCTTATCCGTACTGTTGGCGCTCGAAAACACCGATCATCTTTCGCAATGTCGAACAATTCTTCATCCGAATTGATGCGCTGCGTGACAAGGCGCTCAATGCCATCAAGACCGTGAAGTGGGTTCCGTCGTGGGGCGAAAACCGCATCGCCGGGACCGTCGAATCGCGTCCTGACTGGGTGATTTCGCGGCAACGAAGCTGGGGTGTGCCGCTCCCCGTTTTTTATTCCAAAGATGGAAACGCAATTCTCGATGCGAAAATCATCAGAAAGCTCGCTGATCTTGTCGCCGAGCGCGGCTCAAATATTTGGTTTGAATTGAGCGATAGCGATCTTGCGCGCGAGCTTGGTCTCCCACCGGGTACAACGAAACGTAACGACACGATTGATGTCTGGATCGACAGCGGCGTCTCGCACAAGGCCGTCTGTGCGCTGCATCCGGAGCTGCGCGATCCTGCCGACATGTATCTCGAAGCGACCGATCAGCATCGCGGCTGGTTTCAGTCATCGCTCTTGACCAGTATCGCGCTGAACAATCGCGCGCCGTACAAAATTTGTGTTACGCACGGTTTCGTTGTCGATCTTGACGGCAAAAAGATTTCAAAATCGGGAACGTACGAGAAACCAACGGCCGCCGATCATTTCGTCGGACGATATGGCGCGGATCTTCTAAGGCTCTGGGCGAGCAGTATCGATTACACCAGCGACGTGCCGTTCTCTGAGGAAATGTTCACGCGTCTGGGTGACACCTATCGGCGGATTCGAAACACGCTGCGCATCTTGCTTGGAAATCTTTACGATTTCACCGCTGTAGCCGGGGGCGGTGACCCCGGCCGGCCGGCATCGCCTATGCCGGCTACAACATTGATTGACCGCTGGATTCTTAATCGCCTCGCGGAGATATCTGTGACCTGTCGCTCCGCGTATAGCGAGTTTCAGTTTCACAAGGTTTACCACACACTTAACGACTTTTGCGCGGTCGATCTGAGCAGCCTCTACATCGATATCACCAAGGACCGGATGTATTGCGATGCTCCGGATTCGCCGCGTCGCCGGGCGACGCAGTTCGTCATGCAAAACACATTCGATGCCCTATGTCGCTGGATTGCCCCAATCCTTGCGTTCACGGCGGAAGAAGCTTGGAAGCATGCCGGTTCTCAAGCGAGTGTGCATCTTCAGGAATTTCCGGATTATTTGGGGAACTGGCGTAACCCGGAAGTTCACAATCGGATGTTCGAAGCAACTTACTTGCGAAACCAGATCATGCGAGAAATCGAAAAGCGACGTCAGGAAAAACTAATCGGCAATTCGCTAGAAGCTGAGGTGATATTTCATGTTCCTCCGAATCATCTAAGCTTTAGCTGGAACGGTTACGAGTCTGAGTTGGAAGAAATGTTCCTCGTGAGCTCATTTCAATTTGCCAACAGTCCGGAGGTAAGGGTCGAGGTACAGAAAACAAATCTTCGAAAGTGCGCGCGCTGCTGGCGTCATCGATCAACAGTCGGCATGAGTACGGCGCATCCGGATCTATGTGATCGGTGCGAAAGCGTGGTGACGGCTCTGGAAAAGAAGGCTCCATGATCCGTTTCCCGTCATTCCGAGCGAAGTGGAGCGAAGCGGAACGGAGTCGAGGAATCTCTCGCCAATAAAAAACAACAATCAGAGATGTCTCGACTTCGCTCGACATGACACGAAGGGCGGGAAAACATGAAATTCATTCTTTTCCTCTCGCTCCCCCTCTACGCTCTTGATCAATGGAGCAAGCAGTTGGTCCTGCGTTTGATCAACCCTTATCAGGCACGCGTTGTCGTCCCCGATTTCTTCAGTCTGGTTAACGTCACCAATACCGGCGCGGCCTTTGGATCTTTCAGGGGCAACAACACTTTCTTCATTGTGATTTCCATCGTCGCGTTGGTGGTTGTGACGGTTCTCCTCGTGCGAAGGCGCCAGCGCGATGCGTGGCGCGACCTCTCGCTTGCACTGTTGCTTGCCGGCATTTTGGGTAACCTGACCGATCGCCTGCTTTACGGGCACGTAATCGATTTTCTCCTTTTCAATCTGCATGTTCGGTACGCTGATCCATGGCCCGCGTTTAACGTGGCCGACTCATGCATTTCCATCGCAGTAGTGCTCTTTATCGTCCACTCCTTTTGGACGCAGAAAGATCCTTCGGCGACAAGAACGTAGGTTCGGGGCGATTGACCTCAATCGCCCGCGCTCGCAAGATAGAAGGCGGTTCGGTGAACCGCCCCTACCACGATGAAATCGCCCATGGAAAAGGTCGCGCGCGAAGTTGCCGCGCGTTTGCGCGAGCAAGGACACATTGCATACTTCGCCGGCGGCTGCGTACGTGACATGGTGCGCGGTTTGATTCCGAAGGATTACGACATTGCGACCGACGCACGACCCGAAGCCGTGCAGACGCTTTTTCCGCGCACGTTCGCAGTCGGCGCTCATTTTGGCGTGATCATCGTGGTGGAAAACGGTTTTCAGTTCGAGGTGGCGACCTTTCGTTCAGATGACGCTTACGTCGACGGAAGGCATCCCAGCGCCGTCCATTTTTCTTCGCCGCAAGAGGACGCCCAGCGCCGCGATTTCACTATCAACGGAATGTTTTATGATCCGGTCGCGGAGAAGGTGATCGATTTTGTCGGCGGGTGTGCTGACATCGACGCAAAACTGGTGCGCGCAATCGGCGATCCGGCGCGACGCTTCACAGAAGATCGACTGCGCATGCTGCGCGCGGTGCGCTTTGCGACGACACTCGATTACGAGATTGACAAGACCACGTGGGAAGCGCTCGTGGCCAACGCGCCGTCAATCAACCAAATCAGCGCGGAACGAATCCGCGATGAGCTGATTCGCATTTTTGTGTCGTCTAATCGAGTACGCGGGTGGGACCTGCTGGATTCCACTGGCCTTATGCGCGCGATTCTCCCTGAACTCGACGCGATGAAAGGTGTCTTGCAGCCGGAACAGTTTCATCCCGAAGGGGATGTGTTCGTGCACACGCGCCTGATGTTGCATCTGCTTCCAGAAAAAGTTTCTGTCCCGCTGGTTTTCGCGGTGTTGTTTCATGATGTTGCAAAACCGGTAACGGCGACCGTGGACAATACGGGACGCATCCGTTTCAACGAGCACGATCGCATCGGCGCCCAGATGACGGAAGCGATCATGCGCCGTCTGCGATTTTCCGGCGCTCAAATCGAGGCCATTGTCGAAATGGTCCGGCAGCACATGGTTTTCAAGGACGCGCCTAACATGCGCGTCGCAAAGCTCAAGCGCTTCATGGCGCGACCGACTTTTGACGAAGAACTGGAGCTGCACCGCGTCGATTGCGAGAGCAGCCATCGAATGCTCGATAATTACGAATTCCTCCAGCGCAAACGCGAAGAATTCGCCAATGAACCGATCATTCCGCCACCTCTGGTGCGCGGTGATGATTTGATCGCGCTCGGTCTCAAGCCGGGCCCAAAATTTCGCGAGATCCTCGAGGCGGTGGAAACCCGACAGCTGGAGGGGACGCTGCGGACGAGAGAGGAAGCGCTGGAGTGGGTCAAACGCGAATACTTGTCAGGCAGAAGGAATTGAAAAAAACGTCAAACGCCCAACATCCAACGTCGAACGTCCAATGAGAATTCTGATGATCAGCGCCGAAGGGCCGCCTTTACGGCGAGCGGGCGCGCTCGTGGATGTGATGGACGCGCTGCCAAGCGCGCTGCGCGCGCGTGGACATGAAGTAAGCGTCGCTCTGCCGTTCTACCACGAAATTAAGGAAAATCGTGCATTCAAGAAGACTGACACCGGCATAACTGTCGAAGTGCAGGTGGGCGATAAGACTTACGTTGCCCGGTACCTCGAGGGGCGGAGCGCCGGCGGCGTGCAGTTATTTCTGATTCGTTGTGATGAGTTTTTTGATCGCCCGGGAATTTACGGCGAGCGTGGTAAGCCGTACGAAGATAATGCCGCGCGATTCATTTTCTTCTGCAAAGCAGCGCTGGAATTGGCTCGGCGGTTGACGCCGCAGGTGGAAATTTTGCACCTGCACGATTGGGCCGCGGCATTGGTGCCGGTATTTGTGTATGCGCAGGGGCTGCCATTCAAAACCGTCCTGACGATCCATCACGTAGCTGACCAGGGGAGTTTTTGGGGACTGGATTTCAGGCTGACAAATTTGCCAGAGCGGTTTTTTACCCTCCATGGAGTTGAGTTTTTTGGGCGACTGAATTTCCTCAAAGGCGGAATTCTTTACGCCGACCGAATCACCACGGTCAGCGAACATTATCGGCGCGAAATCCTAACGCCAACCGGTGGTTGCGGCCTCGACGCGGTGCTCCGCGAAAATGCGCATCGCCTTAACGCGATCTTGGATGGCGCAGATTACACGCGCTGGAATCCGGCGTCGGACCGTTTGCTGCCTGCGCGTTATGATGCAAGGCGGCTTCGAGCGAAACAGGTTTGCCGCGAGGCATTGCTGAAGGAGATGAACCTAGCGTCTGCACCGCGCGGCCCAGTCTTTGGGATGGTGACTCGCGTCGTCCAGGAAAAGGGCTTCGAAATTCTGGTGCCCCTGCTCGATCGGCTTCTTTGGGATGATGTTCGCTTGATCATTCTCGGAGAAGGCGATCCCGCGTATGAGACTTCGCTCGCGGGCGCAGCCAGAAAATTTCCAACAAGATTTGCCTACGAAAAAAACTACGACGACAAACTGGCACACCTCATTGAAGCAGGGATGGACATCAGCTTGATTCCATCGCGCTTCGAGCCAGCCGGTTTGAATGCGATGTACAACTTGAAATATGGGGCCCTCCCGGTGGCCTGCGTGACAGGCGGAATCCAGGAGATCATCGAAGACTACGATCCCACAACCGACAGCGGTTACGGATTTCTTTGTTACGAGTATTCAAGCGAGGCTTTCTGGGACGCAGTCAAGCGCGCGCGGCAACTCTTCCGAAACCGACGCCTCTGGATCAGGTTGATGAAACAGGCGATGGCGCGCAATTTTTCGTGGGACGTCTCCGCGCAGCGGTATGAAGCTCTGTATGCAGAGCTCGTCGGCGCGAGCGGCCAAGCAGCAGCTTAGGTCAGAAAGTGTCGCCTGTCCCTTGGCCAAGGGGAGAGGATTAAGGTGAGGGATTCGATGTCGATAAGCGCCGTTTGTGTTGGCAAACCCTCACCCTCCCCTCTCCCTTGCGAAGGGAGAGGCGACCGTTTTTACATGCTAGCGCGCATAAGGTTTCCGGTTGCCAATCGAGTCCAGCTGTGGAATTTTGGGCGGCTTTCTCCCCGAACCTTATGGCTTACGCAATCATCAAGACTGGTGGCAGACAGTTCCGCGTCGCGGAAGGCGACACGATCGACGTCGATGTTCTCGAGGTCGATCCGGGAAAAACCGCGACCTTTGGTGACGTACTGATGTTTGCCGACGGAGATAATGTGACGCACGGCGAACCGCTCATTTCGGGAGCAAAGGTGACGGCTGAAGTTCTGGAACAGCGCAAAGACAAGAAAGTGATCGCGTTCAAGTACAAGCGACGCAAAGGATATCACCGCACAGTTGGACACCGTCGCAAATTGACGCGCGTGAAAATTAAAAGCATCAGTCTGGGAGCGAAAAAAGGCCCAGCGAAGAAGACTGATGAGTAAACGTCCAACGCTCAACATCCAACGCTCAACTCTCAATTCTTAAAAAATGGCTCACAAAAAAGGACAAGGCAGCGTTAAGAATGGCCGCGACAGCGTCAGCAAGCGGCTGGGTATAAAAAAATTCGGCAGCGAAATGGTTGTGGCCGGCAACATCATTGTGCGCCAGCGCGGGACAAAGTATTTGCCCGGAAAAAATGTCGGGCTGGGCCGCGACTACACAATTTTTGCGCTGCTGGCCGGCAACGTGCGGTTTGATCGCGGCGGGCGGAGGGTGAACGTGGATCCGCTCGTGACCGGAAAATAGCCGATCAAATTCTGCTTCCGCATTTTAGTCTACCTGCTGTATAAGCGGATTTTGCTGATGATGAAATACAATACGTTTATCCTTTTTGGCGCACCCGGCAGCGGCAAAGGAACCCAGGGGAAAACGCTCGGCACGATCCCGCGGCTTTATCATTGTGCGTGTGGCGACGTGTTCCGCTCCATCGACACGCGTACGAAGGTTGGGAAAGCATTCCTCGATTACTCGAGTAAGGGCCGGCTCGTCCCGGACGACATCACTGTGGAACTTTGGCGAGAGGCAATCGATGCAGCCGTGGAAGGGCACAAGTTCAAGCCGGATATCGACACGCTCGTGCTGGATGGGATTCCGCGGAACGTCGGACAAGCTGAAATCATGGACGAAATGATTGACGTAAAGAAACTGTTTCATCTTGCCTGCCCTGACCGCGAGACGCTTTTTTA
>JBGPNR010000079.1:0-7917 GCA_041487635.1 Candidatus Udaeobacter sp.
AGCCAACTCGGGCGGCGACTTGATTTGAGCAATGATTTGAACTCTTCCTTCCGTTCCACCCGGAAGATCACTCGGGAAAGGAACGGCGACCGTGCCGTCGGCCAGCGTGTCATCTTCACCTAGCGTGAGATTGCCAAATGTACGTTTGGCTTGCAACGCTACGTGCGAGCCTTCGATCGGTTTGCCTTCACGAGTAACTGTTGCGATGATGACTTTCTTACCTTCCTCGGTAGCCGTCGTGATCGTGATTTGAGGTGGAGGCTCTTGCACTTGCACGTCGGCAGCCGACGCCCGATTGGTAACAAGAAAAAGAGCGAAAAAGAGGATCGCTACGCCTGGTGCCAAGTTACGAGTTCTTCCAGTCGTGGAGGGTCCGGGCGGTGGTGGCACGTCAATCTCTATGCCGATCTTCTCAGCGCCGAGTTCTTCCACGCCCTCGATGGTCTCCCACATTGAAACGATCGGAAAGATTTTGGCGAACAGAGTGAAGAGCAGCAGAAAAACAGCGAACGCGCCGGCGGTAATCGTCCACTCCACCAAAGTCGGATGATAATGGGGCGTCACGCCGGCGGCCTCCGCTGGAATGAACGGTGTCATCAAGGTTGGCACAATGATCAGGTAGCGCTTGAGCCACATTCCGATGTTAATCAGGATGCTGGCGATTACGAGCCGCTTGAGAGAGAGTTTGTTAGGGAACACAACGGGAATCACGAGAAGGATGGCCGGCAGAAAGAAGCAGCCAGCGACCATTGCCCACCATGTGATGCCGTAGGAGCCTTGCCCCATGAGGACGTGTAACAGACGACGGTCAACTGCTTCGCCGCCATACCAGGTAGTAAGATATTCGGACAAGGTGAAGTAAAGGTAGACCACGGTCAGTGCCATGAGGAGAGCGCCGAGGGCGCGGAATTGGCGCATGGTGATGAGATTTTCCAAGTGATAGACCTTGCGGAAAACCGCCATCGCCACGATGAGGGCAGCGGTGCCGGAATAGATCGCACCCACGACGAAGTAGGGTCCGAAAATCGTGCTGTGCCAGCCCGGGCGCAATGTCATTCCAAAGATCCAGGACACGACCGTGTGCACCGACACGGCCACGGGAATAATAATTACCGACATAGCGTGCATGGCGCGTTCCAGCAGATGCTTCTGCTCCGGCGTCCCGCGATAGCCGAGCGAGGCCGCGCGATAAAATCGCCTGAGCAGCGATGGTTTCTCCCACGCCGACCCCTTTTTGGCCAGGATGGCCAGGTCAGGAATCATGGCCACGTAGAGGAATGTAAAGCTGCCGGCGAGGTAAGTGCAGATAGAGCAGACATCCCAGAGCAACGGCGAATTGAGCCGGCCATAATAGACAATGTGGAGAATGCGATCGATTCGTCCCATGTCGATCACCACCATTGGCGCGCCCACCATCAAGGCAAAGACCGTGATCGCTTCGGCCACGCGTGTGACCGAGCGGCGCCATTCCGCGTTGGTGACTCGCAGGATCGCGGAGATCAACGTGCCGGCATGGCTGATGCCGATGAAGAAAACGAAGTTGGTGATGTAAACGCCCCAGGAGATATACTCCCGCATCGCCGTCACTTGGAGTCCGTAGGCCAGTTGATAAGCGTAGGCCACGGCCGCGGCCGCAATGACTAAAAGCAACGAGCCGATCCAAATTTTGCCCGCGAAGCCGGGCGTGGCCATGGTTTCTTCCAGTTGGGCGGTGATGCGTTGCGCCAGGCTTTTGCGCTCACTGTCGACGTCATGGCCGGTATAGCGTCGATCGATGACTGCAACTTGCTCTAAGTTTCCCCGCGCAGTATCCCGACTGGTTGTTGCCGGTTGCCCCGATTTCTTAGTCTCGAACATCGTCCCAGGAATCCGTCAGGTTTGGGCCGGTTCTCCCGGAGCTGGATACATTCGGTTTTTCGGCGGCAGGTAAAAAGTACGCGGTTCAGTCCCGAGTTCTTCCATGAATCGATAGCCGGCACGGTCCTTCAGCAGCTTGCTCAGCCGCTCGGTCTCGCCTTTGGAATTGGTCACGGCATCTTCGAGTTGATCGCCGAAATAAATTGCGCCCATTGGGCAACCGCTGGCGCAGTGCGGCAGTTCTCCCATCTCCAGCATCTCCGGGCAAAAATCGCACTTTTCCACCGTGCCGACCCTTCGTGGATAGCCTCTTTCCGGCGAATACCCGATCTTAAGACCTTCCGGAGAGTTCTTGGGCGGTCCCCAATTAAAGTAACGGACCGAGTACGGGCAGGCGGCGATGCAGAAACGGCAGCCGATGCAGCGTTCGTTATCCACTAACACAATTCCATCCTGCCGCTTAAAAGTGGCGTCAACCGGGCACACCTTTGTGCAAGGCGGATTGTCGCAATGAAAACAAGGCCTGGGAAAAAAATATGGCGGAGCGTCCTTGCCCTCCTGCATTTTGAAAACTCGGATCCACTCGCGGTCGACCGGTGTGTCGTGCGCTTTTGTGCAAGCCACGGTGCAACTCTTGCAGCCATCGCACTTGGAGAGGTCGATCACCATTACCCATTTGCGGTCTGGCATACCGATGCGCACTTCTGGGTCGCTCACGGCCCGGCCGACATGCACATGCCTCATTGAATTGCTCTCGACCTGAATCAACTTCCCGTCCGGCGTCAACGCCGGCGTCGTGGAAGAAGATCCGGCCGTCTGGGCTTGCGTGCCGGGGTTGACAACAGCGCCCATGCTCTTGGTGATCGCCCCGGCCGTCGCCGCGGCACCGATCGCAAGCAGACTTTGCCGTAGAAATTCGCGCCGATTCGTTGACGACAACGTAGAGGACATAATTCGCGAATCTTTGCCGTGGCAGTGTTGTAATTTGTTCATGAAATCGCACGCAACATAAAAATCATGTTCTCCATCGGCTACGCGTTTCTTGGCATTTACTGGTTGTTTGTTGCTCAACTGAAAATTTCGACGGACGTCAGACGGCATCCCACATTGGTCGCGCGACAAACAAGCAATCAAGCGCTGCTGCTGCTCCATCGGCATTTTTCGCTTTTGTTGTCGTAGCGGACTTGGCACGATCCTGACACCGGCTTTAAATGATGGAGCCAAGCGAACCAGAAAACGGGAAGCGATTTGTTCCCAGCGGGGCGATTTTCTTTTTTGCGCTTCTAATTCTGTTTTACGCCGCGCTTTGGCTTGTCATTTACTGGATCATGATTGCGCGCGCATGAACAAGCTGAGCGTTACGCAACTGGAAAAGCGTATCATTTGGATCTCGCTAGCATTTGCGGTAGTACTGTTGGGACTCTCGGCGTTGGCGATCAATCTTTTTCACGTCGGTCTGCCAACCTGTCTCACCGACATCAAGCCGTTCCAGAAAGGCGAACTTATTACTCATTCGCCGACGCATTACGAGCTGCATTACGTCGCGCGAATGTGGAAGTTCGAGCCGGAGGACGTCACCGTGCCGGCAGGATCGACAGTGGACATCTATCTGAGCGCGGCGGATGTGACACACGGTCTGATTTTGCTGGGTACTAATCTGAATCTGATGGCTGTACCCGGTGTGGTGAATTATGCGCGGGTAAAATTCGACAAGCCGCGCGTTTACCAACTGCTTTGCCACGAATTTTGCGGGACCGGGCATGACCAAATGGCCGCTGAATTACATGTCGTGGACATGGCGACGTTCGTTGCGAAGCCAAGTGCGCCACCCGCGGCCGAGCCGACACATCCTGGCTATAAACTGATCGATGCAAATCTGTGTTCAACGTGCCATTCACTTGATGGCCAGCCGGGAATCGGGCCGACATTTAAGGGCCTGTACGGCCGAACCGAAAAGTTGCGCGACGGCTCAACGGTTGCCGTCAATGACGCTTTTATTCGTGAAAAAATCCTTCATCCCGACGCGAAGATCGTAGCCGGGAAGTTTGAGCAGGAAATGCCCAAGACCGATCTGACTCCGGAGGAGATCGAGGAAATTATCGAATACATACAAACGCTGAAGTAGGGAGCCGATGGAACTTGCCACTCAACACAAAATCGACATCGAACCAGGCCTGCGAAAAATGATCCTGATCGAGATCATTTTCCCGATGGTGCTGTTGATTCTCGGAATTTATCACGGCCTGATGCAGGTGCTTTATCGCGCGGGAATGATTCGCAGTTCGCAATTCCTTGGGCTGAGCTATTTCCAGGGTTTAACGCTGCACGGTGTCGTAAACGCGATCGTGTTCACGACTTTCTTCGCAGTCGCTTTCGGTTACGCGATCATCCGTTACTACCTGAATCGGCCGCTCAACATGAAGGTGGCATGGCTCTCGTTTGGCCTGATGACTTTCGGAACATTGCTCGCAGCCGCCGCGATTCTCTCAGGAAAGGCGACCGTTCTCTATACATTTTATCCGCCGTTGCGCGCGCATCCGGCTTTTTATATCGGCGTGGTGTTACTTGTCGTCGGTTCGTGGCTTGCGTTCTTCAATTGGCTGCCGCCTTACTTTGCCTGGAAACGTGAGCATCCAGGTGAAAAAGTTCCGTTGGCCGTCGTCGGTATTTTCGCAGCGTTTATTGTGTGGCTGATCGCGACCACACCGGTCGCAATAGAAGTCATTTTCCTTCTTATCCCTTGGTCGATGGGCTGGGTCGCCACCGTGAATGTGCCGCTGGCGCGAATGCTCTTCTGGTTCTTCGGCCATCCCCTCGTCTATTTCTGGCTGCTTCCCGCATACGTTATGTATTACACGATGTTGCCGAAGCTGGCCGGCGGAAAACTCTTTTCCGATTTTGCCGGGCGGCTGACGTTTCTCTGGCTGGTGCTCTACTCCGCGCCGGTTGGCATTCATCACCAATTCACCGAGCCGGGGATCAGCAGCACATGGAAATTCGTCCACGCATTCTTTACCATGCTGGTAGCGGTCCCCAGTTTCGTCACGGCCTTCACCATCGCCGCGTCACTGGAACACGGCGCGCGCGAGCGGGGCGGTCGCGGCTTGCTGGGATGGTGGACCAAGCTTCCTTACCTCGACAAAGATCGCTGGCTCTTTTCGTACCTGTTCGCGGGATTGGTCATTTTCATTTTCGGCGGAGTTACCGGCGTCATCAACGCCTCCTACAACCTCGATACTGTGGTCCACAACACGTCCTGGTTGCCCGCGCATTTTCATCAAACCATCGCTGGTCCAGTTTTCCTTGCTTACATCGCGATGAGTTTGTTTCTAGTCGCGGAACTCACCGGCAAAGAGATTAGATTCCCGACGCTCAATGTCTGGGTGCCGTACGTTTGGACGCTCGGAATCATGATTTTTTCCACCGGGCTGTTCATCGGCGGCGCCGGTGGCGAGCCGCGTCGCACCAACATGGGCTTGAGTTACACCGATCCGCAGTCGCATCTGTATCACCCCGATTGGGTCTATGCCAAAATGCTCGGCAGCATCGGCGGAACTATCATGACGATCGCGGCGCTGATGTTTTTCGTTGTTTTCTTTGCCACGCTTTTCAGCAAGTCGGTCAAACAAGGCACGCTCGAGCTGATTGTTTCCGAGCCGTATCATGACGAGCGCGTTCCCGCGGTGCAAACTTTCACTCCATGGCTGGCCGGCGCCGCGCTCTTGCTCGTGATCGCTTATGCGCCTCCGATCACGCAAACGATCCGAAGCAATTTCCCCGGTGCGCCGCCGTATTCACAGGACAATCCACGACCGATTAGCGGCGCAACAAATCCGTGACCCCATTGTAATGAGATTCTTCTTGCCTGCCATTCTTGCCGTTTGTGTCTCGACGAATTCCTTCGCCGCGATTGTCCAGGACGTTTCGCCACAGCGCGGACGGCCAGTCGCACAGATCAAGTGGACCGATGACACCGGTCACCTCCGTCGATTGTCGGAATTTACCGGTTTCCCAGTCGTTCTGTTACCCATTTACACGCGTTGCCCGACAGCGTGTATCGCCAACGTTGATCACTTGAAAAAAGCGCTCAGTGATTCTTCTGCTGATCCAAGGCAATTTCGAGTTCTCTTGTTCTCATTCGACAGCGCAGAGACTCCATCAACTCTGGCCAGGTACCGGACGCGGGAAAACATTCCCCTGGGCTGGTCAGTCGGAACGGCGTCACAAGCGGAAATCGACACGCTGCTGGAGTCGATCGGCTTTCAATATGGCAAAGCCGGAACAGAATTTTCGCATCCAAACCTTCTAATCTTTCTCGATTCGAACCTGCGCATCGCGAAATGGATTTACGGAACGGACTACTCGGGTCGCGACGTGGACGTCGCGTTGAAAATCGCGGCTGGCGAGAGCGACTGGATCGGCCAGCATTCCGAGTGGCTGTATGCGCTGTTACTGTTTGCCGCCTCGGTTCTATGTGTTGCTCTCGCTTATTACGTACTGCAACTCAGCGTGCTGAGGCGAGGAAGGCCCGAGGCTGCCGCGAATTAGTCAGCACCTTTTCGGTTGCCGGCCAGCCAGGAACGCGCAGTTATTTTTGCGCGGCAAAAACCGATGAGTATTTCACAAATTACGCAGAGCGTCTGCAATATCCTCCGTCACAATAGCAGCCCTGATAACAAGGCGATCTTTTCTGAAATACGGTGCGGGAGCCAGCGCTACTCTGGCCCTGCCGTGGACGGTAAGACAGGCGTTTGCGACCGGGCCAGCACGCAGCTTGTTGACCAAGTATATCCAGCCGCTGCCCGTACCCGGCAATGGGATCGTGGTGGCGACCCCAAGCGGAATGAATCAGTACGCGTTCACGCAGAGGGGAATTGCACGACAACTGCATCCCAACCTGCCGCCAACTCCGTTCTGGGCTTACGACGACGGTACGGGTCTTGGGGGGCAGGCAGGTTCGTTTGGGATGGTGGTGGGCGCACGAAGCGGCACAGCGCTCGATATCAACTACACCAGTGCCCTTCCGGAATTTTACCCCGGCTGGATTCCAGTAGACACGCGTTTGACTCCACTTGGCAATCATGTCCGCGTGATGACGAATCTGCACGGGGCTTTTGTCGCAGGAGATAGTGACGGCAACCCCGCGATCACGCCCTATGGGTTCGGACACGGCGACACACAAAACGTCCACTATCCAAATGAACAGCCAGCAACGCTTTTGTGGTTCCATGATCATGGTCTGGGCGCGACACGGCTCAACGTCTTTGCGGGACTGGCCGGTGGCTATATTCTTCGCGACACATACGACACCGGAATGGAGCCGAATCCAATCGGCGTTCCGGGCGATGCGTACGAAATTCCGCTCGTAATTCAGGATCGCCAATTCAGCAGAGATGGAAAGTTCTTTTACCCGACAAGCGACATTGAAGGCGTGACGTGGATCGGCGAGTATTTCGGCGACGTCATGCTGGTCAACGGCAAGGTGTGGCCCTATCTCAACGTTGAACCGAGCATGTACCGTTTCCGGATCTTGAATGGCTGCAACGCGCGGATCTTGAACCTCGATCTCAGCGGTTCAGACTTCTGGCAGATCGGAGCAGAGGGTGGCCTGTGGGACATTCCAGTCCTAACGAGACGTTTAGTGCTGGCTCCGGCCGAGCGTGCCGATGTGCTTGTTGATTTCAGCAGATTCGCCGGCCAGACGCTCGTCCTGATGAATCACCGCCCGCCGCGGCCAGTCTCGACTCCGGCGCCGGAATTGCCGCAGGTGATGCAAATTCGCGTCGGGACAACTGTGTCGCATCCGGGCCCAACCTCTATCCCGCCCAGTCTGCCCGGGCGCGCGGCCAACCTGGGCGATCCGGTCAACACACGCTACATTACGTTGAATGAGGTCGCCCCGGAGACAGCCGACTGGTTCCTGAACTTGAACGCGGTGCACTTCGAGGCACCCATAACAGAGACGCCGACGGTCGGGACGATCGAGGACTGGGTTTACATCAACATGACCGAGGATACGCACCCGATTCACAACCACCTGGTCACGTTCCAAGTGGTCGG
>JBGPNR010000080.1:0-7907 GCA_041487635.1 Candidatus Udaeobacter sp.
ATGGCTGCCGCTGTACCGCTGGATGCTCGCACTGTATCGAACCCGGCCGCGACTGTTGCGAAGGTTATTTTACCTGGCGCGGCCGGTTCTCTCGTTGCGGCCGCCTGTTCGTCTTCGGCCGCTGGTTTTAAAAATGCTACTGTTGAGGCCGTGCGACGCTGAAAGCTTGCGCGACGCAGCGGCGTTCGAAGCTATTTTTGAAAGCCAGCGGCGCGCATGGCGAGCTTCGGTTGAAGGCGTGATGGCGGACGCGCGGATTTACGCCGAGCCGTGGGGGTTTTCTCTCGAGGATGTGCGCGTTCCGGTTCGACTGTGGCATGGGAAGGAGGACCGAGCTTTTTCAATTCACCTCGCCGAAGAAGTGGCAAAGCATTTGCCCAACTGTAAAGCGCGCCTTGTTAATGACGCGGGGCACTATTCGCTGCCCATCCGCCACATGCGCGAAATCCTAGAGGACCTGATATCCGTCTAACTGCGGGGCTCGTGGGCGGACTGCCGCTGTGAATCTTGTCGGTCGATAGACCCAGCGGAAGCTGGATTGCTTTCAGCATTTGTTCGACTCAGCGCAAAGTCGGCGCGCAGCTTCGCCTCCATCATTTTATCGAACGAAAAATGCTCGGTTGCGTAGCGAAGACCATTCGCTGCGCAGTGCGCGGCCAGTTTTCGATCGCTAATAAATTCCATGATCGCAGCCGCGAGCGCCTGACTGTCACCTGGTTCGATGAGCAGACCATTTTGGCGATGCTCAACAATCTCCGGAATGTCCCCTACTTTTGTGGCGATGACGGGGCGTCCGCTGGCGAAAGCTTCGCGCAAAACGATCGGAGACGCCTCCGTGCGCAGGGAAGCTATCACCACCATATCGCATGCAGCATAAACCTCGGGCGTGTCCCATCGGTATCCCGCCATAATGATTTTGTCGGCCAATCCAGCCCGATCGATGGCGTTCCTTACATTGATGCCGCGTTTCAAAATCCCCGTGCCTTGGCCCACGATGACGAAGCGGACATTGGGACGCTTCTCCAGGATGAGACGGGCCGCTTCAACAAGAATGAGCTGCCCTTTGTCGGGCCGAATCATGCCCACATTCCCAATGAGCGTAGTGTCGTCCGCGACGCCGAACTCACGGCGGAATTTGCTCCCGTCGCGCGGCGGTTTGAATTTTTCGAGATCGACAGCCGAACCAATGACTTCAATTTTTGCGGGATCAACCCCATGGTCCTCTACGAGGTGGCGCTTGATCACCGATGCGTCGGCCACGATTTGCGAACAGCCATGCTTGAAAACAAATGCGCGACTTTTGGAGCCGATTGGATCAGTGATACAGCGCGCGCGGCTCAGCGGAATGCCGCAAAAATACAGCGGCAGACAAATCCAGTGATCCTTCGAGCTATAAGCCTTGAGCACGTCAATCTTGTTTCGCCGGCAAAATCTCCACAGACGCCACGAACACAGGGGGTCAACGCGGCTCCGGAGTAACATCGTTACGACGCGTGTGCCGAGTTCAGCGGCCTTGGAGTGAACCTGACTGCCTGGGTTGCAGACCAACCATGCGTGATGCCCGTGCGCATTTAGCCAGTTAATCTCCAGACAGGTTCGATACTCCTGGCCGCCCCAACTGCGGCTACTCTCAACGTAGAGAATATTCACGTCGGATTGGTGGCGCTTACTTGCGCCCGCACAGCCTATGCCGTGGCGCCGCGTTTTTCGAGGATGTAATCGTGAATCGTATTTACGGTCCGAAGCGCTTTCCCAGCTACATCCGAGCTAGGCACACCGACTCCAAATGTTTTTTCCATGCTGACCACTAACTCGAGCGCGTCAATGGAATCTAGGCCGAGCCCATCCGGGCCGAAAAGTGGCAGGTCATCGCCAATCTGGTCAGGAGTAACTTGCAGCATCAGATTTTTGACCAGCATTTCTTTGATTTGGGCGCGCAAATCCTGCTCAGACATAACGAGCCGCGATTTTGCTGCAAATCGGGCATCGGGTCAAACGCCTAGCATCTGGACGCGGGCGCTCAGCGGAAATGAACTCGGATTCCTGCTTTAAACCTGGTCGGCCTTGTCTCCAGGAGTAATTACCTGATTTGGATCCGGTCGCACCTCGGTCGTCGCAGGCTGACCTTCGATCCGTGCCACAGTCGATTGCGCCGGTTTCACATCGGATTTGGCGACTTCGGCATCAGACTTTCCGGCTTTGTGGAGTTCGTCGCTGAATTCGTCCTTCGCTTTTTGAAACTCCTTTACCGCCTGACCCATTCCGCGGGCGAGTTCGGGCAGTTTCTTTGCTCCGAACAAGACCAGAATAATCAGCAGGATGACAATCAAGTCCGGGCCTGCCAAGTTCATGAAGCTGGCGAGGAGGCTCATACGCTGTTTTCAAGATCAAGCCGTTTAGAGAAGTTGCAAGGCAATTCCATTGGGTGGTATTGAGGGCTTCCGTGATTGACAGGGCTAGCCTGCTATGGGAAGAACATTCCTTTAACTCATATGCGACCCATCTGGAAAGGCAGCATCAGCTTTGGGCTGGTTTATATTCCAGTGGCGGTTTATCCGGCCACGCGCGAAGAAAAGCTTAGCTTCCGTCAGCTTCGTTCCAGCGATCTCAGCCCGATCAGATACAAAAAGGTGGCCGAAGCCGACTCAAAGGAGGTTCCTGCCGACCAAATCGTAAAAGGCTTCGAATTCGAGCGCGGCCGTTACGTTGTCATGAAGGACGAGGACTTCGAGAAGGTGCGGATCGAGTCGACGCGTTCAATCGACATCACCGACTTCGTGGATTTGGAACACGTCGACCCAAAGTTTTTCTACAGACCATATTTCCTCGAACCGCAAAAGGGCGGTGAAAAAGCCTACGCAGTTTTGCACAAGGCGCTCAGCGGCACCGGCAAGATCGGTATCGCCAAAGTTGTGATCAGCAATCGTGAACATTTGGCTGCAGTAAAGCCCGATGGTTTGTTCCTGATTCTAGAGCTGATGCACTTCGCCAGCGAAATATTGAGTGCAGACGTCTTGAAGAACGGCTCGGCAACAGCAGTGACCGACAAAGAGCTGAAAATGGCGCAAGCCCTTATCGAAAGCATGAGCGTTTCCTGGGAGCCGGAAAAATATCGGGACGAATACCGGACGGCATTGATGGAGATCATCGAACAAAAGGCGCAGCATAAGGAGATCACCACGAAAGCGCCAGCCGCACCGACGCCTACCAACGTGGTGGATCTGGTGAAGGTGTTACAGGATAGCCTCAACCGGACGCAATCGCTCAAGCAAAAGCACAACGCTCCCCGGCCGTCTGGCCGCCGGTCCACTAGCTCTCTCGTCAAGCACAGGCGCCGAGCAGGCGCTCTGGGTTAGTTGCCGCTGTGCCGTTGCAAATCGCAAGGCTGGCATTATAGTCAGCGCTTCTTTATGGCCAAGACTTCCTGGATCAATCGCAATGAGCGGAAGCGCGCAACGGTGAAAAAATACGCCGCTCGGCGCGCGGAGTTAAAGGCGAAAAAGGATTATGCCGCGCTCGCGCAGTTACCGCGTGACGCCAGTCCCACGCGTGTGGTCAACCGCTGCGAAGTCACGGGGCGACGGCGCGCCTTTATTCGCAGGTTCAAGATGTCGCGTCTGACCTTTCGCGAGCTGGCTTCGCAAGGGCTCATCCCTGGCGTTACCAAGTCCAGCTGGTAAAGTAAGACCGAAATCCGGTTTCGGATGCCACACTGCGCGTCCGAGCAATGAACATCTCCCCGCTATTCCTATTGGCAGCAATCTCGATGGCTGCGACTGCTGCGCCCCATTGGGATTCGCCGATGGTGATTCTCGGAAAACTGGCAGCTATTGTCGCGCTTGTCGTACTAAACGCATTCTTCGTCGCCTGCGAATTTTCCGTTGTAAAAGTACGCACGACTCAGCTCGACGCGCTGTTGGAAGAAGGCAATCTGCGCGCCCGTTTCGTCATACACGTTCGCGCGCATCTGGACGCATATCTTTCGGCGACGCAATTAGGTATAACGCTGGCGAGCCTCGCGCTCGGCTGGATTGGTGAGCAATCGCTGGTGTCGATTCTGCAACCGGCCCTGGCCGTCGTGCACATCTACTCGTACGCTGTAGCAACCTCGATTGCCATCGCGCTCGCTTTCGCCGGGATCACGTTTTTGCACATTGTGTTTGGAGAACTCGCGCCGAAATACATCGCAATTTCCAATCCGGTGCCGGTGGCACTTCGCCTGATGCGGCTGCTCGGTGCTTTTTACGTTTTGTTTAAACCGGCCATCTGGCTCCTGAATAAATCTTCGAATTTCCTTTTGCACAGAGTGTTTCGGCTTCAACCGATTCCGGCGAGCGAACTTGCACACAGCGAAGAGGAATTGCGATTAATCCTCGAGCAAAGCGAAAAATCCGCGGACGTTACTCCCCTGGGGCGTGAGCTAGTTTTTAACGTCTTAGATCTGCGCGATCGTGTCGTGCGCGATATCATGACCCCGCGTGGTGAAATCGTTTACCTCGACTTGGAGGATGATTTCGACACCAATGTGAAAAAAGCGATCGAATCTCGGCACACCCGATTTCCCCTGTGCCGCGAAAATCTCGATAACACAGTCGGCCTCATACATATCAAGGAACTGCTTCCGATGATGCGCGACCCGCACCCTGATCTATTGAAGATCAAACGCGATTTAATTCCCGTGCCGGAGATGATGCCGCTTGAAAAATTGCTCAAACTATTCCTGGGAAAGCACGCGCATCTTGCACTGGTGGTGGATGAGTTTGGCGGAACAGTTGGGATGGTGATGCTGGAGAATGTCCTGGAGTAGCTGGTCGGCGACATTCAGGACGAATTCGATTTCGAAAAGGAAGAATTTCGGAAAATCAACGCAAACGAATTTAGTGTTGACGGAGCGCTCGGGCTTTATGAGCTGAACGATCTTGTAAAGCTTGACCTGGAAAGCGCGGACGTAAGCACCATTGGCGGTTATGTTACCCATCTGCTTGGCCATCTGCCCAAGACAGGCGAACAAGTTAAGATCGATGATTATCTGGTCACGGTTTCACAAGCCGACAGCCGTCGCGTGAAGCAACTTCACTTTAAGAAATTGAGCGACGACGCTGCGAATACGTCCACGCCGGAGGCACTCGTTCGCGAGCAGTGACTTCGGTGGATTGCTAGGCCACCCCTCGGACCATCTGGGGTGTGCAAGCTCGGGACGCGGTACTTTTCGCATTTGAGAAGCTCCCGGGCGTTGGTAGCCTGAATTTAAGACGCGAAAAGTGATGGCAGAGCCCAATATCGCAATCACACCAGAATCTCATGTGGCCTGGCGCAAACCGGCTGGCCAAGTTTCGCTCGCCGAAGTCCATCGCAGCATTGTCGTCCCGAGGACCGCTTCATTTTGGCGAAAACTGCTGGCTTTTTCTGGCCCCGGTTTCCTCGTCGCGGTCGGTTACATGGATCCGGGAAATTGGGCAACCGACTTGGCGGGCGGCGCCAAGTTTGGCTACGCGCTTTTGTTTATCGTCATGCTCTCCAACTTCATGGCGATCCTGCTTCAGCATTTGTGCATCAAACTGGGCGTGGCCACGGGACGCGATCTCGCGCAGGCCTGTCGCGATCATTATTCGACGCCGACCGCTTGGTTTCTCTGGATTCTTTGCGAAATCGCGATCTCGGCGTGCGACTTGGCCGAAGTGGTCGGCTCCGCCATCGCGTTACAACTTCTGTTCGGCATTCCGCTTGTCTGGGGTTGTGTCATCACCTGCCTCGACGTGCTGGCGGTGCTCTATTTGCAAAACAAAGGATTCCGCTACATGGAGGCGCTGGTCATTACGCTAATCGCGACGATCGGCAGTTGCTTCGCAGCCGAGCTCATTTTTTCAAAACCAAGCTTCGTTGGAGTGATGCTCGGATTTGCTCCCAGTCCGCATATTGTCACGAATCAGGCGATGCTTTACATCGGCATCGGCATCATCGGGGCAACCGTGATGCCGCACAATCTTTACCTGCATTCATCAATTGTGCAGACGCGGAAGTTTGAGCAGACACCTGAGGGCAAACGAGAAGCAATCAAATACGCCAGTATCGACTCGGCCGGTGCGCTTATGTTCGCGCTCTTCATTAACGCCGCCATCTTGATACTGGCCGCGTCTGCTTTCCATTGGTCCGGTCACGAAAACGTGGCGCAAATTCAAGACGCCTACAAGTTGCTCAGTCCGCTGCTCGGGGTCAGTTTTGCAAGCGCGCTTTTTGCCATCGCTCTGCTCGCTTCTGGTCAGAACTCGACTCTCACCGGCACCCTTGCCGGACAAATCGTAATGGAAGGTTTTCTCCATATTCGGTTGCGGCCGTGGCTCCGCCGATTGATCACCCGCGCGCTGGCGATCGTTCCAGCCGTGCTTGTTATCGGCGTTTTTGGCGAAAGCAAAACCACGCAATTGCTGATCGCCAGTCAGGTTGTCTTGTCGATGCAACTCGGCTTCGCCGTTTGGCCATTAATGCGGTTTACCGACGAAAAGGCGAAGATGGGAGAGTTCGCGAACAGACTCTGGTTGAAAATTCTCGGCTGGGCGACGGCGGCGATCATTATCGTGCTCAATGTGAAACTGCTGTTCGACACATTTATGCCTGCCGCTTTCCTTAAGGAATTTTACCGGCTTTTGCATCTCCCCCCTCCCACGTAATAGTCCGCCGTCATGTATCGACACATTCTCATCCCCCTCGAAAACAGTTCCGCCGATGAAACAATCCTGGGTCACATTAAGCCGCTCGCGCGCATGACCGGTGCGAAGTTGCTCCTTGTTCATGTTGCCGATGGCTGGGTCGCGAGAAATTTCGATCAACTCCAGCTCGCCGAGAGTGAAGAAATGAAGCACGATCGCGCGTATCTGGAAAAACGCAGCCGCGAGCTGACGTCAGAAGGTTTTTCCTGCGACGCCGTCCTAGCCCTCGGTGAACCCTCCGACGAAATTGTCAAACTAGCCCGCGAGAAAAATGTCGATCTTATCGCGATGACCACGCATGGTCACCGGCTTGTTAGTGATATTCTCTACGGCGCGACTGCAGACAAGGTGCGGCACGCAGTCGACGTGCCAGTGCTCTTGTTGAAGGTGAAGAACTGACGGGAACCGAGGAATGGCTTGGCTGAACGAAATCGTTGAAGCTTACATCGCTAAGTCTGATGTAACGGTGTAACGAAGTAACGATTTTAACTTTGTTGCCTTCGTCACTGGCCCTTTATCATCCGTGAAAGTTCTTTTTCTTACGAACGAATATCCGCCACACATCTACGGCGGCGCGGGTGTGCATGTAGGCTATCTCTCGCGGGAACTGGCGAAAGTGATGCCAGTAGAAGTGCGTTGCTTTGGCGACCAACGTTTTGAAGAAGGCAATCTCAAGGTCATTGGCTTTGAACTCGACGCGAGCAGTTTCACGTGTCCAAAGCTATTACGCTCAGCGTTCGGCGCAGTGCGACGATGCGTCGATTTCAACACCACCAACATCGATGCGGCCATTGTGCATTGTCACACGTGGTACACTCATTTTGGCGGCATTCTTGCGAAGAAGAATTACGGAATTCCACTTGTCATCACGGTGCATTCGCTCGAGCCGCTTCGGCCCTGGAAACGCGAACAGCTCGCCGGTGGCTATGACTTTTCTCTGTGGATAGAAAAAACCGCGCTGGAAATGGCGGATGCGGTCATCGGTGTTTCTAGAGAGACCAAACGCGACGTCGAACGATTGTTCGATGTCGATCCTGCGCGCGTGCATGTAATCCACAACGGGATTGATCTGAATCAATATCGGAAGGTCGATTCAATTGCTGCGCTCAAGCGATTCGGCATCGATCTAAACCAGCCGTATGTGCTTTTTGTCGGCAGGATCACTCGCCAAAAAGGGTTCCAGCATCTCATACGCGCAAT
>JBGPNR010000081.1:0-7882 GCA_041487635.1 Candidatus Udaeobacter sp.
CCGCCGACGCGGGTGCGTAACGTAAAGCTTCTGAAATGCGAGGAGCTAAAGAAAGCGACCGAGAGTCCGCTCCGGCATCATCACCTGAAAACGGCCGACATTCCTCGCAGAGGAGATCTCTACACCGGCCGCGTTCCGATTTTGTTTAATCAGGATGTGGTCGCGTATCGCGCGCGCCCTGAAAACGCTTACGATAAATTTCAATATTATCGCAACGGCGGCGCGGACGAGATCATTTTTGTTTTCCAGGGTGGGGGGACGGTAGAATCGCTTTTCGGGAGGCAACGCTATCGCGCCGAAGATTACATCGTGATTCCGCGTGGCATCACTTACCGGCTCGTGCCGGACAAGATTGAAGAAGAAGATTATTTGATTCTCGAATCGGTCGGCCCGGTTCGAATTCCGCAACGTTATCTGAACAAAGAGGGCCAGATCAAAATGGGCTCGCCATACTCCGAGCGCGACCTCCATGGTCCAACTGAAGTGCTGGCGATCGACAAAGATGAGGACACCGAAATTTTGGTGAAGGACGGGCCGCGCTGGACTCAGGTGACGATGGCGCACAACCCGTTCGACGTTGTGGGCTGGGATGGCTACGTCTATCCATTCACTTTTAACGCGCAGGATTTCGAGCCGATCACCGGCACCGTTCACCAACCGCCGCCAATTCATCAGACATTTGAAATTCGCGGTTACGTTGTCTGCACTTTCGCGCCACGGATGCTCGATACTCATCCTGAAGCCGTGAAGATTCCGTGGGTGCACGACAATGTTGAAGCGGACGAAGTTTTGTTTTACGTGCGCGGAAATTTTGGATCGCGGCGCGGCATCGAACCGGCTTCGATTACGCTGCATCCACGCGGTATTCCGCACGGACCGCATCCCGGGACGATCATGGCCAGCAAAAATGCCACGCGCACGGAAGAACTGGCGGTCATGTTCGACACACAGCATACGCTCGAGCTGACAGAACAGGCAGTTGCACTCGACGACGAAAAATATCCACAAAGCTGGCTCGACTAAGCTGAATCGCGTTCTCAGGAACGCGATGCAAAACGGCGGACTAGAGACGGCCGCTCCTTGAGACAGCGCTTAGTCGGGCTAAGTTAGTTCAATGCGGGACGGAAATTCCGAAATCGAGACTGAACTGCAAGCGGCTGAACGCCGCATCAGCAAGATTCCGCGGTGTGGCGCTGCTCGCGTCGCGAGCATGGAACAATCCTTCCTCGGCTTGCTCGAAGCTATTGGCGAAGACCCAAAGCGGGAGGGTTTGGTTAGAACGCCGGGCCGCGCTGCGCGTGCGTTCGAATTTCTCACTGCCGGTTACAGGCAAAGCTTGGACGGATTGATCAACAATGCGCTTTTTGACTCGGAAGCCAGCGAAATCATCCTCGTCAAGAACATCGAACTCTATTCGCTTTGTGAGCACCATCTGATTCCGTTCATCGGAAAGGCGCACGTTGCTTACATCCCAAATGGCAAGGTCGTTGGTTTGTCGAAAACGGCGCGCATTGTCGACATGTTCGCGCGACGGCTACAAATCCAGGAAAACCTGACGATGCAAATCGCCGACGCGTTAATGAAGGCGCTGCATCCGCGAGGCGTTGGCGTTGTTATCGAGGCAAAACATCTGTGCATGATGATGCGCGGCGTCGAAAAGCAAAACTCTGTCATGAAGACATCCTGCTTGCTCGGTGTCTTCAAAGAGGACGCGCGAACTCGCTCCGAATTCCTCTCACTGTTGAAAGATTAACTGTAGGGCGTTCGCCGCGGCGAACGCCGCTTAATTCAAGTGCCGTCTCGCAGAGACGGCCTACAATTAAGGATGCTCCTCACCGTCAGCAAGCGCCTGGAGTTCTCCGCCTCCCGGCGTTTGCACGTTAGCGATTGGACTAATGCTGAAAACCTGAGCGCTTTCGGTCCGGAAACGAACGCGCGTTACGGGAGCGGTCGCAATTACGTCGCCTACTTCATCTTCACTGGTCCCGTGGATCCAACGACAGGGATGCTGATTAACATCAGCGAAATTAAAGGGCGCGCGGGTAAAATCATCCGCGAACGTTTCGATCACAAGTTTCTTAACGAGGATAATCCTGCTTTTCGCGATGTTCCGCCGACCGGTGAGAACATTGCGCGGCAACTCTACATAGATGTGGCGCCGCTGTTCTCCGACGTCCAAGCAAAACTGTGCGCTTGTCACCTGACCGACTCGCCCGAGCGCAGCGCGACATTTTACTTTACTGGTGCTGGCGAGGCGAACTACTGGTTCGAATTCTCGGCGGCGCGCAAAACAATGTCGCCTCATCTGAGCGCGGATGAAAACATCCGCTTGTTTGGACCGGCAACTATACTGCACGGTCACAATTACCGTTGCCGCCTCACGTTTCGAAAGGAACAGTTTCACGGCAAAGAACCGCTGGTTCGCAACGATTCAATCGAGACCTGTATCCGCGGATTGCGCACCGAACTAGATCATCACTATCTGAACGAAGAGGTCGTCGGGTTGAAAGAACGTCCCATTACAACCGAAAGTCTGGCCGGATACATCTACGAACGCACGAACACAATGATTCCGCTGCACCGCGTTCGTTTGCATGAGCGCGAAGATTTTTTTGCGGAAGCGTGCAGAAACAATACGACTTTTCTGGGATTGCAGGTGCCGTTCCACGCGGCGCATCGATTGCATACCGCCGCGTTCTCCGAAACCGAAAACGCAAACCTGTATGGGAAATGCAACAATCCCCGTGGCCACGGACATCGCTATCTAACGGAAACAACCATTGGAGGTGAGTACAATGCGCGCAGCGGAACGCTCTACGACTTTGTCGCGTTTCAGAAAGCAATCGAAGAATCGCTTGAGCCATGGCGAGATCGACATCTGGATCTGGAAACGGAAGATTTTCGAAACGCCCCTTCAACCGGAGAAAACATCGTCCGCACACTTTGGCCAAAGATCGATAATTGTTTGAACCAACAGCTTGTTCGATTGCGTTTGTGGGAAACAGCGAACAACCGGTTTACGTTACGCAGGACATAACCGTAGCGGCACTCTATGAGCGCCGAAAACCAAGTGGTCGGCAGTCACAGACAGCCGCTACAGTAATTGCCAATGAAGCGTTATCTGATCACAGGCGCTAGCCGGGGAATTGGCCGTGCAATCGCCGAGCAGCTGGCCGCAGACGATGCAGTGCTACTCTTGCACGGGCGCGATACGGTTGCACTGGCGCAAACGCGCAAGGCCGTCGAGCCACGGTGCGCGGAAGTGGTTCTGCTGGTTCACGACTTAGCCAAACGGTCAGGCGTCTGCGACTTGATCGCTCAAGTTGGCAATGCACCAATCGATTTGCTTGTTAACAATGCCGGCGTCGCGGTGGTGAAACCTTTCACAGAAATTACCACAATCGAATGGGAACAAACCGTCGGCGTGAATATCACCGCGCCGTTCATGTTAACGCAGCATTTCGCTTCGCGAATGCCGCCGGGCTCAAGCGTTGTAAATATTCTTTCTATCGCCGCCAGGAGCGGCTTCCCCAACTGGAGCGCGTATTGCATGAGCAAGTTTGCGCTTGAAGGGTTTTCGCAATGTGTGCGCGAAGAATTACGCGACCGCAAAATTCGTATGATTAACGTTTATCCAGCGGCGACCGACACCAACATCTGGAACGATATCGAAGGCAATTGGCCGCGCGGCAAAATGATCTCTCCGAAAGATGTCGCCAGTGCAGTTGCGTACGCCCTCTCGCGACCGGCTGACGTCGCGCTTGAAAACATCACTCTGTCCAGTCTCGCTGGACATATTTGAGTGCAGTTGGATAGCCAGTGACATTGACAAAGCGACGCGAGGACGCGTGCGCACTCCCAAAGCTTCGCGAAACAAAGCAGCGTTTCTCATCGATTTTGCACGAAGTGCTTTTGGAGTGCGACACGTCTTCGCATCGCTTTCGCTGACTGAATGTCATATATTCTGCGTGTGTTGATAATGAAGCTTCTCGTATGATCAAAGCGCTGCAAAGCGAGCTCAGTATTAACATTGTCGCTTCGATCGTTGTATCGCTGCTGTTTTTGGCGATGGGTTTCCTCTGGGGAATATACAAGGAACGGCGTCGCAAGTTCGGGAAGAATCTCGAAGAATACGATTTCTATCCTTTCACGGTTTCTCGCGAAAACTTTGGTGAATTCAGCCTGAAAGATTTCCGGTTGGGCATGCATTACTTCCTCAAGAACGAAGATCATACGGCGGCGCGACAGCTCATTTTTATCGGCGAGCAGAATAACGTGCGCGCACAACTCGAACCTGCCGAGCAAAAGGTTTACGCGCAGCTATTCGAGAAATATAACGGCAAGACAATCGCCGATGACACTCACGAATTCCTCGAAAACTACGAGCGGATTGTCCGGCTGATCGGAAAATCGTTTCCGAACACTGGAATCGAGATCTTGCTCCACAATCTCGCTGACCCATCACATTCGCTCATCGTGCTGGAAAACAATGCGACCGGCAGGCACTTGCGCGACGGGACGACGAATCTGCTCATTGATCTGAAGAAGCGTCAGCTTCTTAACGAGGAAAAGTTGAACTACAAGCTGAACATCGGCGCGCGAAAATTCAAATGCACGACGATCCCCATCAAACGAAAGGAATTTGGAATTGTTGGCGCGATCTGTATCAACATCGACGCCAATTACATCACCGAGGAAGCGCTGCGAGATCAGCACCGAATCGAGGCGTGGTTCCAAAACTTTCTTCGGACCGACATGCAGCTCGATGAGAATATCCTGAGCAAGGACGAATACGCTAAGGCGCTGAAAGGCAAGCGGCACTTCAAAGACGAAACTGTTTAATCACACCCGACCACGGCTGTCATTCCGAGCGAAGTCGAGGAATCTCTGATTAGGCGAGAGGTGTTTTCAGAGATCTCTCGATTTCGCGCGAGATGACAAACCGAGGGCGAATACGCGAAGGCGATAAAAGGCAGACGTCACTTCAAGGCGAGAACGATCCCATAAATTCGCCCGACCCTCACCTCCATCCTCTCCCTGGCCAGGGAGAGGCGGACGCGAAGCGCCGGTGAGGGTTTGTATACTATTTCGCCGAGGCTTGTAGCGCCGCCTGATACTCGGGTTTGTTGTGGTATTCGACCAAACGAAATCCCCAACCTATCAGCGTGGAAAGATCTTTGGTCTTCGCCTTCTTTTCGTTTAGGAATTTCTTGATTTTCGCTTTTAGCTTCGGCTGCTGATCTGTCGTATCGAGGATCTCGAAAATTTCCATCGACAACAACCAGTCTTCGGGATGTTCGGCCTGTTGTGTTTCCCAAATTTCGCCAAGCCGTTCGTAACCTGTTTTGCCTTCGCGAATCTTGCGCACCTGGGCGTATAGATTCTCAAGCCGTTTCCGTTTTGCGTCGGAGGGGATCTTTATTGTTCGCTCTTTCGGTACGAGCGCTACCTGATTGTAGGCGTCCTTGTCTGCCGCACCGTTAAAGACGGACCTGATTCGCTCACCGACAGCCATGTCGTACACGCCCCACTCAGGCTCGAACAAAATGCGGTCGCCGTATTTGGCGGTGCAGTTTGAGAACGTGATAAGCAGCAATTTGCCGTCGCGGCGCAAGATCTTCTCGACCTTCCCTGAGACGACGATGCCGTTAATAAACTCAAGCTTCGCCTTCCTGCCCTCGACGATTCCGAGCGCGTGCAACTGATCGTTCGTGAGCAACTCGGGGGATGCTGACGTGTGCTTCCATTTGCCGACCGGTGAACCGAACCCTTCCTCATGATAATCGATGCCGTGCCCTTCGAGTTCCTTGTGACGAAAGGCCAGCGCAGCCTTGCCGCTCGTCCGCAGATAAATTGGAGAATTGTTATCGTCGGTGATGACTTCAGTGAATATGCCACTCACTTGCAAGCCGGATGAATATTCGCAGGTCGCGGTGTTGTTGCATTCGATTGCCTTATTGATGCCTTCCAGTCCGCCAACCATGAACGCCATCTTGCTAGCAAACTCTTCCAGCACATCCTTGAGGTGCTGAAAATCGCGGCAAACGAAAAGCTGCGGCTGTTTCGTGGTGATATCGAACGCGCAATTCTGCGCATCGATAGAGTAGGGGATCTTCTTCACCTCCGCCTCGAGACAGGAGACCGACTCGCCGATCGATGAAAGCAACCCCGCGCCGTAAATCTTTGGATTCTCCAGAGTGCCAATCAATCCGTATTCGACTGTCCACCAATGAAGGCGCGAGAGGAGTGCCATTTCGGAAGGCTCACCTAAATTTTTCTGTCGATGTTCAACCAGCTTCGTTGCTTCCGCGAGTTCTTTCGGGTCAGCGTTTGGACGCTCCTTCAAAATCGATAAATGGCGGATCGCTTGATACAGCTCGAAATCTTTTTTCGACGACATCGCTTTTGCGCCTACTTCACCGAAGCGCTGTAGATAATTCGAGTATTCTCGATCGACGATAATGGGCGCGTGACCCGCGGCCTCGTGCACAATGTCCGGCGCGGGCGTGTATTCGATGTGATGGATTTGGCGCATGTCGCACGCGATCACCAATACCTTGTAAGCCTGAAATTCCATGAACGCTGCCGGTGGAATGAAGCCGTCAACAGCTACTGCGCCCCACTCGATTTTTGAAAGAATATCGTTCATCTCCTGAATGCGCGGGATTCGGTCGAACGAGATACCGGTGTTGAGAAGACCCTGGAAATAAACTTTGTGCGCGTACTCGCGCAGGAAAAAAATGTTCTGGCGCATTATGAACCGCCAGACCGCGTGATCCACCGGCGTGTAATCGTCGTAACGCTGATCGACTGCGAACTGGAGTAAATGTTTTGGACAAGCCGCGACCGCGGCATTGTCATAGCTGATACCGCTTTCAGATTTCATCGGCAACCTCCTCGTTGGGCGAATACAACTTATGATTCGTTTGTGGTGCGGGCAAGGATGTTTGCGTGCGGTTACACGCTCAGGAGGATCGGCGTAGACGATGCTGGAGCCGGCGCGCCCTCGCGCCGCCGACCAACGGCCCGAGGGCGGGCCGTCTCCATTGTCAACGCGTTGAGGACAACGCGTTTCACCTATCGTCGCGCCCGTATCACGCGCTTCGCGATCCAGACGATCGCGATGATCGCGATTACCCACGGGGCAAGAAACGCCACCGCCACACCGATCATCCGCAAACTCCACATGATTGCGCCGGCGCTTTGCGTCAGCGTGCGTCGCAGGGTAGGGAACAAACCAGTCTCGTGCGAAATGATGTTGCCCTGGCTGTAAACCTGGATCGAGACGTCAGCCGGCGCGTTGGCTTCATCAATCTGTCCACCCGTGTGGTCCTGGCGTTGCACACTTGCGTTTTCGACTTTGCCCAGCGAGTTGAGCGATTGCATGAGCGAAGCGTAATTTTTCATTGGCACGCGCAGCCAAACGTTTGCCAGTTCGCGTCCGTCTGGATCGCGATTGAAGGTCGAACTGCGAACGCGTCCGCCTTGCTTCTCAGCCAAGGTGCGAAGCTCCTTCGCCTTCTCGTCCACTGACGACGTGCGAATGCGAAGACTGGTTTGTTGCAAAGCTTGCTCTTGTTCCTCCCGAGAGACGGTGATGTTGAGTTCCACCTTGTCGCGCTTGGTCTTGGCATTTTCAGAAATGCCACTCCCGCCTTGCGCGATGCGTTCGGTCTGCGTTTGGAAATTTTCTACGCGCCCGAAACCTTTGACGCGACCGATCACACCGTCGCTTTCTTCCGGCGCGATTAACATGCTCATTGTCGCGGAGACCCGTCCTGAATAATCGCGGTTCAGTTGCGCATTCGTGATCTGCACCTTTGGCGACGCGAGCGCTTTGATCTGGTTATAAATCTTCTCTACATCTGGCGCGTAAAGTGCG
>JBGPNR010000082.1:0-7868 GCA_041487635.1 Candidatus Udaeobacter sp.
GCCTCATCAACTGACAAAAGGCGATCATGATTCCGCACCTCGCTGGTCGCCGGACGGAAAATTTTTGCTTTTTGTGCGCACAACCGAAAAGGACGGCAAGCCTGAGCCCGCACAATTGGCGATCCTGCCGACCGCAGGCGGCGATTCCTTTGTTTTTACTGATCTACCAAAAGGCGCGGGCAATCCCGTTTGGGCGCCGGATGGAAAATCCATCGCCTTCACGAGTGAGACGAATGCAGAGGATCTCGCGAAGCAGGAAAAGAAAAAGAACAATGAGAAGCCGGGGTCACCGCCCTCAGCTACAGCCGAACATGAGAGCGACGTGCGCGTTATCACGCGTGCGGTCTATCGGCAAGACAATGAAGGTTACGCCGACCCAAAGCGCCCGACACACATTTGGATTGTCACGGCCCCGCATAGTGCTGAAGAAAAGGTGAAACCGCGGCAACTCACTACCGGTCGATTCGATGAGGAAAATGCGATTTGGTCCAGGGACGGCTCGCAGATTTATTTCACCTCGAGCCGGATCGACGAACCATATTATGATCTGCCAAGGACGGATCTTTACTCGGTTGCGGCGGCCGGCGGCAAACCCGTAAAGATCACAACGATCGATCTCAATACGCAATTCGGACCGGGCGGAGGGGCGTTATCCCTCAGTCCCGACGGGAAACAGGTCGCATTCGTCGCCGCCACGAATCAGCCGATCAATTCATATACAGAGCCAGATCTGTGGGTCCTCGATCTCTCGCCGAACGCAAAACCACGGAACATCACCGCGAATTTTGATTTCGACATCGATGGTTTTGTTATCGGAGACAGCGCGTCGCCGCGGGCCGGCGGACTAAACAAACCGATCTGGACTGCAGATGGAAAAGGGCTCATCGAAGTTTATTCCAAGGAAGGAAAGCGAAATCTCGCGCTGTTCGACGCAACTGTAGCCGGGGACGGTGGCCCCGGTAAAAGCAGCACAGTGCAAGATCTCACTTCCGGAAATCACGGCGTGATGAATTTTCGCGCGACACCTGATGCTTCGAAGCTGGTCTATGTCATATCGACGCCGACTCGCATTAACGACCTTTTTGTTCTCGATCGGGCAACTCCTGATGCAGCACCGAAGCAGTTATCGAATGTGAATGAAGAGCTGTTGTCTAAATTGAATCTCACCGATCCGGAAGAGATTTGGTACGACAGTTTTGATGGCAAACGCGTACAGGCGTGGTTGCAAAAGCCGCCAAATTTCGATGCGCATAAAAAATATCCGTTGATTCTGAACATCCATGGCGGACCGCACGTTGCCTACGGCCACATTTTCGTTCATGAATTTCAGTGGATGGCAGCGAAGGGTTACGTGGTGCTTTACCCGAATCCGCGCGGCAGCACGAGTTACGGCCAGGAATTTGGCAACGTGATTCAATATCGTTACCCAGGCGACGATTACAAAGATCTGATGGCCGGCGTCGATGAGGTGATAAAACGCGGTTACATCGATGACAAAAAACTTGGTGTCACCGGCGGAAGCGGCGGCGGATTGCTGACGAACTGGGTGGTTGGACAAACTGGACGCTTTGCTGCGGCCGTCGCCCAGCGTGACATCGCCAGCTGGGAAAACTGGTGGTACACGGGAGACTTCACGCTCTTTCAGCCGAATTGGTTTCGAGCGCCGCCATTCGAAGATCCGGACGAGTATCGGGCGCGGTCGCCGATCAGTTATATCACCAACGTGAAAACGCCGATGATGTTTATTCTTGGCGAAACAGATTATCGGACGCCGCCCGGTGCCGGTGGCGAGCAAATGTTTCGCGCGCTGAAGTTCCGGAAGATTCCGACAGTAATGGTGCGGTTTCCGAATGAATCGCATGAGCTGTCCCGGTCGGGCCAGCCGTGGCATCGCGTCGAGCGATTGCAGCATATCGTCGGATGGTTTGACCATTGGCTGATGGGCGTATCCAAGCCCGAATATGAGGTGGCCCCGCAGGAAGAAGTGCCGATCAAGCGGGCTACGATCGGCGGAAACTAATCTGAGCGACTCTTCGCCTGCACGTCCATCGACTTAATCAGAGCTAGTTTCGATTCCGTCGAAACGAACAATTCCTTATCGGCAAAGGATTGCTTTCTGAGTCTTGGTCAAATCGATTCCCCTGTCAGCAACTCGGAGTCGTATCAGATGTGAGTGACCATCTTTGAGGTGCGGCGGGGTTGCGAAACGAAACGCGTGTCGCCCGTTTCCATAACCTGCGTCAGCGAGGTCCTGGCGAAACTGATTCGCAGAGATCGTTATCAAGTACTCTTTGCCGTCCCAAAGTTCGACTGAAACGGGCGCCCTCGGTTTATACTTGTCCCAGACCCAGCCAGAAATCTCGTGGCAATCGGCCTGCTCGATTTCAGCCAAATAATGCTGCAACGGCGGAGTACCGATGCGCCCCGAAAAAATAAGCAAACCGAAGCAAACGAAATGGAACGTTATGAAAACGGCCAATGCGTTTGAAAGAAATCCCTCGTGCCAAAAATGGCGCGACTTGTTCCAGTCAGAAAAAATGTGGAAACCGGAGAGCAGCGTCGCCTGATAAAACCCATAAACGATGTAGTGCAGCTCGATCCCATGCCACAAACCCATTAATCCGAATGCAAGGAAATATCCGAGAATTGCAGCTGTATTCAGGCTCCTAAACCATTTGCCTCGCGCGGCGGAAAGCAGGAACCGCATGTAAACGTGATCGCGAAACCAAAACGACAGCGTGATGTGCCAGCGGTTCCAAAAATCGCGGATGTTTCGGGCGAGGAACGGTTGGCGAAAGTTTTCCGGAGTGTGAATCCCAAAGAGATAACTTAGACTGATAGCAAAGGCGCTGTACCCGGCGAAATCGAAGAATAAATAGAAACTGTAGGCATACATGTAACTGAGCAGCGCTCCGAAGCTCCCACTGCGCGCTGCTGGTTCGAGCCAGTGTTGTTTGATCAGCGCCGCGACTATGAACTTGTAAAATAGTCCGCGAAAAAAACGGTGCACCGCGCAATCGAGATCGCCCAGGAACTCAGCGCGCGTTCGTTTTTTTCTCCAGTCGGTTAGAAAACGCCGATAGCGATCGATCGGACCGGCAGAAATAGTCGGGAAGAAGAATAGAAACATCAAGAGATCGAGCGTGCCGGGCACAGCGATTACCTGGTCTCGAACACAAAAGACGACGTCGAGCGCCCGAAACGTAACGTAGGAAATGCCCAGAAAACCGAACTGACTCTTGGGCGACACGAGCGGAACCAATTTCGCTGCTGCCAGCGGAAGCAGGCTTGCCGCAAGTGCACCGTAAAACAGCCAGCCTGCGCGCGCACCGGCGCCGGCAAATACACGCACCGTCAGCCACTGCCATGCAGCGAAGCCAAGGACGATCCAGATCTCGCGCACTGGAAAGTGCGCTCGGACATGAAGCTCCTCGTGATACTGCACGAGAAGCATCGCCACGGTCGCCAGGAGCGCCCAGCGCCAACCCGCGAGGCCGAGCAGACCGAGAATCAGGGTCGGAACCGCTACGTAAACTAGCAGTACAAAATACGTGAAATCCGCGTAGGGAATCACAGCGACTTGGCCAGGCTACCCCGGTCGACCTTGCCATTGGCCGTCATCGGAAACGCATCGAGGAAAACAAATTTGCGCGGCAACATGTAAGTGGGAAGTCGCTCACTGAGTTGGTTCCGGAGCCGATGCGATAAATCGAAATGCGATGCGTCATCTCGCTCGGCCAACACCACGAAAGCAGCAAGTGATTGGGCAGTACCGTCTTTGATTACCGGAATTACGACAGCGTCCCGCACAACAGCGAGCGCGCGAAGATTCGCTTCGACATCGCCAAGCTCGATGCGATAGCCGCTCAGCTTGATTTGCTCATCCATGCGGCCTTCGAAAAAAAGGAGATTGTCGCGAAAGCGCCCGAAGTCGCCGGTGCGATAAACGCGCTGACCACGATATTGAAAAAAAGCATCCGCCGTCAGTTCCGGTCGAGCCAGATAACCCGGACTCACATTCGGGCCTGCAATAATGATTTCACCGCGCTGATTTGCCGGTAACAGCTCGTGCTTTCCATTTACAATGAAAATTTCGCTTCCGGGCATCGCGCGTCCCACTGGTAAAGGCGAATATCGTTCTAAAATCGCAGCATCAATGCGTATGGACGTCGTGGCGACTGTCGCCTCAGTAGGGCCATACATGTTCCAAACCTCTGCTATTGGAAACCGCTTCAACAGCTCCGCAGCCGTCTGTGGTGGAAGCGCTTCACCACAAAAAAGAAAACGCCGCACGCGGGGCAGTATCGCGTCGGAAAATTTGTCTTCGACGAGGCACATCTGTGCGAATGACGGCGTTGAAACCCACGTCGTCACGCCGGAACTCGTGAGGGCGCGGTAAAGCTCTTTTGGGTTTGCGATAAGATCGCGGCTGATGCTAAAGAGCGTGCCTCCTGTTGCTAGACTGCAGTACAAATCCATCACAGAGAGATCAAACGAGAAGGGCGCCTGATTCAAAAACACTTCACCGAACTCGGTGAATCGTTGCTCCGCGAGCATCCACGTAATGAAATGCTCGAGAGAAGCGAGCGTTATTATCACGCCCTTTGGTTCACCAGTGCTGCCGCTTGTGAAAAGAATGTAAAACGGCTCGTCAACCTGCACCCTTCTGGCGGAACCGCGCACCTGCGACGCGGAGAATTGCAGAACATCTTTTGGGGTAAGCACCAATGCCACGCGCGAAGTTTCCAAGATTTTGTCGATGCGCTGCTGCGGCAACGCGGTATCAAGTGGCACGTAAGGCCGGCCCGATTTAACAGCGCCCAGAAATGCGATTAACATTTCTGGCTCGCGATGGCCGAGCACAGCAATGGGCCTGCGATCTTCGCCGAGACGCTCTGTCAGATAGCAAGCGAGCGCATCCGACTGCCTGCGCAGTTCGCCATAAGTCAAGGTTCTCCCGTTGCTAATGTGTGCTGTTGCTTCCGGAGCCACTGCGGCCCAGCGATCGATTCGTTCGATCAGATTCATTCAGAAACCCTGATAAACAAACGGCGCCGTAGAGAAATCGCCGCGGCCATACATAAGGACCAAGGCCAGGATGATGGCGAAGTAATAGAGAATCAGCAGTACGCGATGCAGCGTGGGATGTTTCTCAAGCCAGCTCACACGTGCAGTCGGTGCTGGAGATCCGCGATAATCTTTCGCGGCGTTTTCCAGCTTTCACGTTCAAATTCCGCCGGAGAAACTTTGATGCCGAATTGCTCTTCGATCATTAAGATGAGCTGAACGGTTCTCATCGAGTCGAGAACCTGATACTCATAAAGCGGCAGATCGAGATTGGTAAGCACCTCATCGGTTTCGGCGACCGAAGCCAGAAGTTGCAATACTTTGTCAGAGAAGTCGGCAATCATCACGAATAAGGGGCAGCAGCGGCATGCTGCGGCTTAGATGAATGGAAGATTGTCACCTTGTCAGGTTCGAGGGACACGTTCGTTAAAGAAATCATCAAGGGCGCGGTTGTAAAACATCCAGCCCTTTGCAGTAAGATGACTTCGGTGAAGCAGAAGAAAAGCCGGATCTTCGTCATGCGCTTTGAATTCGACCAGGGCAAGATGGTATCGCTGCACGAGTGCGCGAAGCTTTGTGTAATAATCTTCGCGAGCCGATTGCGAGACACCGGCGTGATCATAAAACTCGCCAGCTATTGGCATGCTGAGCAGTAGCGGTCGCGCGTGAACCCTTGCCAATATCCGCAAGAGCAGTTCCAAGTCGGTCCAGCCCGGCGACACGTTCAGGCCGTAGCGAAATCCCACGTCACGAGAACCCGGCCTGATTTGCGCGTTCAGGCGCGAAGGTTCTGAGCCCTTGGCCCAATCGGTGGTTTTCATCGCTTCTACTCCCGCAATCAGCTTGGGCCAATCGAGTGTCTTTGGATGTCGCTGCGGGGCAGCCTTGATCTTATGACGAATGTGATTGAACGCTGCGAAATGATCCTGCAACTCCATTACGGCAGTCTGCGCTTTTCCCACTGGCCAGACGGCGCAGAAAATCGCCCGATCAAGCCAACGCCCGGAAGCGAGCCGCGTCAACGTGAATTCGAGCAAGGGGCTTTTTTCAAGGGTGCTCGGACACTCCAGCATGCGCGAAGCGACCTCCCGTTTCAGCTCGAAATCGAGGGCGGTACCGAAGACCATTTCGCTCGCTGCCATCAGTGAAAAAGTTCCCTCGTAGCCGTTCCATGAGGGTTTAGGCGTCAAAAACCACCCCGGCGAAAGGGAGATGGCAAGCTTTTTGCCGCGCAAGTCTGAGCCGAGGGCGCCGACTTTTTGCACGATGATCAGCGGGTTTGCACCTCCGCCGCCTACCGGCGAAAGCTGGAAGCCCGTCGGCGCAGTGCGGAAAAAGTTATTTCCCTTTTCCGGAACGGCGGGGACCAATAATTCTGAGCTGCCATAAATCGGCAACACGTTTGGCGCATGCGCGGCGGCCCGTTGAAAGGCCAGTCCCTGGTTTTTGAGGTGAAATAGATCGGGAGCGGTCGAGATAACGGTGGCGTGTTCGAGATGAATGATAGCCATTTCAGATCCGATCAAGCCTATTCCCGCGAGGCCAAGAGCGATCAGCCCTGCAAACAAATGGGAGAACCCTGTCTTCACATGTGCGCGCACGATGATGCCGCGAAGTTATTGGCGCGACTCAAGGCTGCAATGCGAATTTCGCGGATAATCTCTCCCTGGAGTTTGTGAGAAAGCTGAGTTTGACGAATTCGAAGACTCACATTGGAGTTAATGCACTTATGTCGTTTAATATTGGTCAATCGTTGCATTTCTAAAAAATGCCTTCTTCATCACTCTGGCAGCGCTTTCAACGATATTTTTTGTACTACCGCGATCTTGATTTTTCTCTCGACATCAGCCGGCTGAAATTTCCGGAGGATTTCTTCGAGAAAATGCAGCCGAAGATCGGTAAGGCGTTTGCAGCGATGCGAGAATTGGAAGCGGGAGCGATCGCTAATCCCACCGAAAAACGGATGGTGGGTCATTACTGGCTCCGCAATCCTGCGCTTGCACCAACTGCGGAAATTCGACAGGAAATTGAACGGACCGTCAACCGAGTTAAAAAATTCGCTGAAGATATTCATGCCGGAAAAATCACCGCCGAAAATGGAAAACGCTTCGAGCATGTGCTGCTGATCGGGATCGGCGGCTCGGCGCTTGGACCGCAATTGGTGGCAGATGCGCTTGGATCGGCAGATGATCCAATGGACATCTTTTTCTTCGATAATACGGACCCGAACGGGTTCGATCGCGTCTTCGATAGGATCGACGCTCTGCTTCCCCAAACACTCGTCATTGTGGTTTCAAAATCCGGCGGAACGAAGGAGACACAAAATGGGATGCTGGAGACGGAAGCACGATTCAAAGAAAAGGGACTGCATTTCAACAAGCACGCAGTGGCCGTTACCGGTGTTGGCAGCGATCTCGACAAATATGCCGAAACGAACGAATGGCTGGCTCGATTCCCAATGTACGATTGGATCGGCGGGCGTACCTCGGTGATGAGCGCGGTGGGGCTTCTCCCGATGGCGCTGGAAGGGTTCGATATCGATAGTTTTCTCGCTGGCGCGGCCGCTATGGACGAGCGCACCCGCGTACCTGATGTGACACAAAATGCGGCAATGCTCCTGGCGCTCATGTGGTACCATGCCGGCAACGGCAAGGGCGACAAAGATATGGTGATCCTTCCATACAAGGACCGGCTGGCCTTGTTCGCCAAATACCTGCAGCAACTCGTAATGGAATCGCTGGGAAAAGAAAAGGATCTCGACGGAAACATCGTGCATCAAGGCATCGTTGTTTACGGCAACA
>JBGPNR010000083.1:0-7846 GCA_041487635.1 Candidatus Udaeobacter sp.
ATTTGCTCCGCGCGGCCGGACAGACGGTGCGGCTGGAAGGCGACGACGTCGTCATCGCTCATGTTTACGTCGAGCGTCGCATTCGTCCGCTTAACATTTTCTTCGCCGAAGCCGATGCGACTCAGAGTGCAGCCGCCGCTCGCGATTACGGTCAGGCCATCAAGGATCTGGCCGTTTCGAACATTTTTCCGGGCGATCTGTTGACCAAAAACTTCGGCGTCACCCGGCGGGGCCGAGTCGTCTTCTACGATTACGACGACCTTTGTTTTCTAACCGATTGCAATTTTCGCGATCTGCCACAGGCCAGCACGTACGAGGAAGAAATAGCAGCCGAGCCGTGGTTCTCCGTGCGCGAGAATGACGTGTTTCCCGAAGAATTTCCCAATTTTCTCCGCCTGCCCGGACCGGCGCGTGCCGCGCTGCTCGAACAGCACGGGGATTTATTTCATCCGGATTTCTGGCGCAGCGTGCAACGGAAGCTTCGAGAGGGCCAGATTCTGGAAGTATTTCCATATCGGCCCGAGCGACGGTTAGTCACCGCGAATTGAAGCTTATCGTAAACGCGAATCACGGCATTGTGTGAGCGGCTGTAAAACTTAGCGTAGCCAACTGCGTTGGTGACTGCGCCAGGCTCGCAGAGCGAAATTCTAAGACTGACCCTATTCCACGCTGTCCCCGATTCGGTGGACATGGTACCGAAGGCGAAATATAACTTCGGAGCAAGGACAAACCATCGGAAAAAGGATCATGCGCATCGAACGAAGCCAAAACGTTGGTCAACAAGAAGCAATCCACCGAATCGACACGTCTGTAGACGAGTTGATGCAGCGCTACCTTCCACACCCCGCGATCAAAAACCTTTCAAAAAGCTGGTCTGGCAATACAATGAGTTGCTCAGCCAGATTGAAGAAGGGTCCGTTCGGCCCTACGATCTCGGGCAACATCTGCGTGACTGATCAATCAGTTGTCGTGGATTCCGATCTGCCTCGCGTCATTACAACGTTCGTTTCCGAGGCCAAGATTCGAGATGTTATCGGCGAGTGGCTCGACGGCCTTTTTCGCGCATGACGATCCAAAACGCTACGGTGGATTTGGGAGGCAAGCGTATCCGCGATGAAAGACAAAGATAGGAATCGGATTAGGCAGAAACTAGAGGAAGCGTTCCTTACAGCGCTCGCACGCTTGGACAATCGGCAGTAAAACCACGGTTCCCCAAAAGCACGAAAGCTCTGTTGCCTTGAAGCAGTGGAACCCTGTTGCGTGGTAACAGGGCTAACGGGCTGCAAACGTTTCGCACGATTTGTAGGGCCGAACGAACTGAATCACCGGCTGCAAGGTTATCTGGAAGCAGGGTTGCAGTGCGCGATGAGGCGGGCGTTCGTTCACATCGCAATCAAAGACCGCGGTTCGCCAACTGCCACCATGATCTTCCCGTCCATGACTTTCACCGGGTAAGTGGCAACGCCGCAGTCAGGGACGTGAAGCGTTTTCCCCGTGGTCACCTTGTATCGACGGCCATGCCCGCGACACGTCACGACCTTGCCCTGCATCTTGCTCGTTCCCAGCGACAGTCCCTGGTGGAGACAGCGATCTTCCATGGCGTAGATCGCTCCGTCGACGTTGAAGAGCGCAACCTCCCTGCCCGCGATGGTCACGCACGTGCCTGTCCCCGGCGGGAGTTCGTCAAAAGGCGCTGCCTCAATGAAGTCATGCATCGCTTATCTCCTGCTCTCGAAGTTCTCAAGTGTGACTTGTGCGACGCCGACCCGGCTTATCACAAATTGCGAAAAATCGGCTGTTTCTTGCGTGGCTTAGATCTTGGCGCCGCGAGTTGCGACAACTCGCGCTCCGTTACAGTCCGACGACCACCGCTTTTGTCTGCGTGTAGAGTTCGAGAACTTCGTGACCCATTTCGCGGCCCCAGCCGGATTGTTTGTAGCCGCCGAACGGCAGCGCTGAATCAAGAATGTTGTAGCAGTTGATCCAAACCGTTCCGGCTTTCAGCGCGGCGGCGATGCGATGCGCTTTGGAAATGTCACGCGTCCAAACGCCTGCGGCGAGGCCGTACTGGGTCTGGTTGGCGCGCGGAATCAACTCTTCAGCTTTCGTAAATGGCTCCGCAACGACCACCGGTCCAAAAATTTCTTCACGCACGATGCTCATGTCCGGCTTCACATTTTTGACCACGGTCGGCCTCACGAAGTAACCGCGTTGCCCTGCTCTGTTACCCCCAGTGACGTAACACGCGCCGGCCTGTTTGCCTTGGTGCATGTAATTCGTGACGCGATTTAGTTGCTCTTCTGAAACGAGCGGGCCCATTTCCGTCGAAGCTTCGAGGCCGGGGCCGAGTTTGATTTTCTTCGCGTGGGTGGCGACGCCTTCCACGACTTCGTCAAAAATATCGCGCTCGACCATCAATCGCGAACCAGCACAACAACATTGACCGTGGTTGAAGAAAATGGCGTTCGCAGCGCCCGCGATGGCTGCGTCGAGATCGCCAACGTCTTTGAAAACGATGTTGGGCGATTTGCCACCGAGCTCGAGGCTGACCTTTTTCAAATTTCCGACAGCGGCGCGAACGATGATTTTTCCAACTTCCGTCGAGCCGGTGAATGCGATTTTGTCCACGTCGTCGTGAGCGGCCAGAGCTGCACCCGCAGTTTCGCCGAGCCCGGTGACGATGTTGACGACGCCTTCGGGAATTCCAGCATCGAGAAAAATTTCGCCGAGGCGAAGCGCGGTGAGCGGCGTTTGTTCGGCGGGTTTGAGGACGACGCAATTTCCAGTGGCGAGCGCGGGCGCGAGTTTCCATGCGGCCATGAGCAGCGGAAAATTCCACGGAATGATTTGGCCAACGACGCCGACCGGTTCGCGCAACGTGAACGCGTGAAATTGGCTACCGGGCGCGTACGGGACGCTGATGGGAATGGTGTTGCCTTCAATCTTCGTCGCCCAGCCAGCCATGTAGTGAAATATGTCCGCCGCAAGTGGAACGTCCGCGACGCGAGCGACGGCGCGGGGCTTGCCGTTGTCGAGCGATTCGAGTTCAGCAAGTTCGTCCGCGTTTTCGAGAATGAGATCGCCGACTTTCCAAACGAGTTTGCCGCGTTCGCTCGGCGTCAGGCGACGCCACGGGCCGGACTCGAACGCGCGCCGCGCCGCGCTCACCGCCCGATTGATGTCTTCTTTGTCGCTGTCGGGAACGCGGGCAATCACCGACGCATCGGCGGGATTGAACACGTCGAACAGTTTTCCGGATGCGGCCGGTGACCATTTGCCGCCGATGAGATTATGTTTTGATTTTTTGAGCCACGCGGCAATGCGCGGGCTGATTCTAGTTTTAGAGCTGCTGGAAACGTGGCCGTTGCCAGCGTGTGACGCTTTGCGGGTTTGGGTCGGAATACGTGAGCGGGAAGCAATCGTTTTCATAACTCGAATAACTTGTTTTTAGGGTCTAAGGTAACGGGAAGAATTTACCCCCGCCGATAAGAGGCGCAATCCTTTCGCGTCTGAATCTATCCAGATCGGCCATTATACGCAGCAAGTTTTCAACAAAGAGTGAGTGATCAGCTCAACCAAGAAAAAGAAGAAAGGATACGGCCTTGAGATCAAGACCTTTTCACGGCAAGAGGCGGTCCATGAAACGCTGTGTGATCCTAAATCCCAGGGCGGGGTCGGTGAAAGACCTGGACGCTGTAATAAAGCAACTCGGGAGGCTCGAGGCGTCGTCCTTTCATCTGACAAAAAATGAAGGAGCTGCAAAAGCATTCGCGCGCGAAGCGGTACGCGAATCACTGCGATGAAATCATTGCCGCAGGCGGCGAAAGATGAGCGCGAAGATTATCGCCGTGGACAAACTGGCGACCCGCGCGCGGAACTGCATTCCCAGAGAATCGACACTTTGCACAAATCGCGGAGAATTACGCAGTTCGAGTGTCCGAATTTGTCCGAACCCTCTCTCTCGCGCGCAGTTGTCGGATAACTCGTCTGCAAGAATCATCCGGGCTAAGAGCAATGTCAGGATCTACCCTGCGATGAACGGATCACACAATCGCGCAAGCGGCCAACATCCGGGACGTCTGTCCCGCTAAAAAAGCCCGAGGCGCTATTTACCGAATACTTTTTTCACCTCTCCGACTTTCCGCTCCACTTTACCGGCGACCTTTTCTGCCGTGCCACGGTCCCGCAAATCGGGATTTCCAATCGCTTTACCCGTCTCTTCTTTGACCTTGCCCGCAACTTCTTTTGCCGTGCCCTTTACTTTATCTGTTGTGCTTGAGTTCATAAATGTTAATTCGACCGCGCGCCGATAGAAGGCCGGGTTTAAATGAAATCGAATTACCAGCTCGGATCTTAGTCAGTCGCTGCGTGAACAGGAAAGCTCTAACCCCTATGTAGAGTGTCAAGGGTGACGGGCTATCCCGATTAAGACGGTCCTGTGCGAATACGAGATTAGACGCGGGGAAAACGAATCTTAAGCTTATAGCAAATGAAGAGAACCAGGATCGCGCTTGCACACTTTACAGGCGACCGAGTAAATACAGAATCAAAACGATTACGAGAATGGTTACGATTATGCCGTGCGACCGGTAGCCGAATCCATAACCGCCTGTCGGGAAAGCCCCGATTAACAACAGAATTACAACGATAAGAATAATTAAACCCATGCGGTCATTTCTACTTTTACCCGCGCACTTTCACAAGTCCCGAAGTTACAAATTCAAGTCAGAAATCGGAAAGCAAGCAGCGTTAGCGTTCTGTTGCGGATGATATTGCCGTAAACTTAAGAAACTGCCTCGAAGAATTCGAATCATTAAGCGTTATGGACCGATCATCTGCCGAAAGATCCGAAGAGGTTCCGCAATGGGGGTTTCCCTGCACGAAAGAGCTGTTCGAAGCGGCCCTGAATCAAACTGAGGACTACGTGCGCAAGAAACCGGCACAGTCTCTCTTATTCGCTTTTATAGCGGGATATATTTTGAATCGGCTGCCAATTAGTCGAATTTTCGGTGGTCTATTCCGCCTCCTCGTCATCGCATTGAGACCGGCGATCTTGATTTACGGCGCAACTAAATTGTATCAGGCGGCCCAGGAAGAAAAGTAAAGGCTGGGTGCCACCGCCGAATTACCGGCTCTTTCGGAAATAGGACAAGAAATGCATGGCAATTCACAATTCCCGAAGGGCACGCCTTCGCATGAGTCGCGAGCTTCGGACAAGAAACAAAGAAAGAGCTATATGAAAACAAAAACCAAATCGAAACGATCGGCTCTCTTGCTCCTTCTCCTTCCAGTCGTAATGGGCGTAGCCGGATGCACTGATTATTATGCTGGTTCTCCGGCATACGGACCCGGTTACCCGGGTTATGGCCCATACGGACCCGGTTACGGTCCAGGGTATGCCGCTTACCCAGGCTCCGTCACGGTCGAGATTGGCGATCGGCCGTATTATACTCGCGGTCCGGGTTATTACGTGGGCCACTCTTATTACGTATGGAGGCCGGGACATTGGAGATGGCGCGGCGGACAAAGAGTCTGGATACACGGGCATTACGTCATAAGGTGATAAGCTGCGCCGCAACACGGTCCCGAACAATCAGTAAACGGGCTCTCGCACAGACAGTAAATCCTCCTCGACCACGGCCGCGCGCTTTCCGACGATAGGCAGATGGACACGATCGAAGAGTACAAAATTATTGAAAGCCAAGACCTCGGTTCGCTCGCCGAAAAAGTGAATGCCGCGCTGAAGGAAGGTTGGCAACCACATGGCGCACCTTTTATTCATGTCAGCGGCGCCGCCGTGGTATGTTGCCAAGCTATGGTGAACTTTCATCAACCAACGAGCGCTGAGACAATCGCCAAGCTTCGCCGCGCGGCTGCAAGGGCTTTCCGCCGAAATCGCTAAATAATTCAACACCAGGAGAGATCGGAAACGATGGATGCCGTCGAAACGATTCGAAAAACTGCGCTGAAAATTCGTGCGATTGTGCCTTGCAACCTGCATTTCGGCAGTTTGTCAACAAAGGCGAACATCGGCAAATATCGGTGGATTTGTTCTCACTTCCGTTCTCACTCGGCCATTTTTTTAGCTCACTTGCAGCGCTTTTACCTATGAGAAGAGGCGGGGGCGGGAATCGAAGTATTTCCATATCGACCCGAGCGACGGTTAGTCACCGCAAATTGAAGCTTAGTTCCGCCCGGCCTTTCCGAATGATCTTCACGCGCGGTCGTTCTTGAACACGACGTTGTAATCGGCACGATCCCAAGACCCGCCACTCGAAAGCCGATTTGAGTAACGATAGACTTCATGTCCGTTTTACGAGGGAAACGGAAGGGGTGGGATTCGAACCCACGGTGGGTTTCCCCACGCTCGATTTCGAGTCGAGTGCCTTAAACCGGACTCAGCCACCCTTCCTTCAAAGCAGAAGAAACGCCGAACGCGTAACGTCCAACATACAACGTCCAATGCAACTGTCTCGAGATTGGGAGTTCAGCGTTGGACGTTGAGCGTTTATCTTCAGGCAAATCGCCTGCGTCGCATGCACCGCCCGCTCTCCGGGGGGGAATACTGAGCCTCGAGCGCAGAGCATGGCCAGAGTGCCCGAAAAATGTTACAATTTTTGGCTTGCCACCGCTAATCCGTGGGCTGCATATTGTATAACCGCCGGAGAGCTACGCTATTACTTGTTGTCGGTTACTGACTGGAATTCACAGGTTGTTGGCGCCGCTGTTCGCAAATATTGACATCTTATTCAGAACCTCAACCCCTCTCTCACCGCCATGATTCAACTAAAACCCGGAATTCCGCCTGCATCACTGACTGGATCGTCTCCATCGGCGTCGCGCCGAAAAAAAGGAACGAAAAAAACGAAAAACAGCGGCCTGCATTTCAAGCGCGTTTTCAGCGATGCTGCCGTTGCGCCTTTTGATCAAATCGAATGGGAACGGCGCAATGCGGAAATCAATGATGACAGTGGCAAGGTCATTTTTAAGCAGGAAGACATCGAGGTGCCGAAAAGCTGGAGCGCCCTGGCGACCAAGATTGCCGTCTCAAAATATTTCTACGGCGACATCGCCAACGGGACCGATCCGTACAAAGGCGGGAGAGAAATGTCGGTGCGGCAACTTATTCATCGGGTCACACGCACGATCACCGACTGGGGAATCGCGGATGGCTACTTCGCCGATGAAGAAACTGCGGAGATTTTCTACGACGAACTGACCTGGCTCTGTTTGAACCAGCATGGCGCCTTCAATTCGCCAGTGTGGTTCAATGTTGGATTGTATCATCAATACGGCGTTGGCAAGAACGGGGGCGCCGGAAATTATTTTTATAATCGCGAGACGGGCAAAGCTGAACGCGCGCCCTCACAATATGAGTACCCGCAGGGCAGCGCCTGCTTCATCCAAAGCGTGTGCGACACGATGGAAGACATCATGCGGTTAGCCATGAGCGAAGCCATGCTTTTCAAGTACGGTAGCGGCACTGGCACCGATCTCTCTTCCTTGAGATCGACGAGGGAAAAATTAAGCGGCGGCGGCAAACCCAGTGGGCCGCTGTCGTTCCTGAAGGTTTACGATCAAGTAGCGAATGTTGTGAAAAGCGGCGGTAAAACGCGGCGCGCAGCGAAGATGAACACGCTTAAGGACTGGCATCCGGACATCGAAGAGTTCATCGACGCGAAACAGAAAGAAGAAAAGAAAGCGTGGGCGCTGATCGAACAGGGCTATGACGGCAGTTACAACGGCGATGCGTACGGCTCGGTGATGTATCAAAATGAAAATGTTAGCGTTCGTGTAAGCGACGAATTCATGGAAGCCGCGCTGGAAGGCCGCGAATGGTGGACGC
>JBGPNR010000084.1:0-7792 GCA_041487635.1 Candidatus Udaeobacter sp.
AAGTCCAAAGTCGAAAGTCCAAAGTCCAAGGTCCACCGGCCGGAGGCCAGCGCGGCCTGGCCCGCGCCTTGCCCGCGCCTTGGGCGTGCCGTTGGGAAAGTCTTGACTTTGGACTTTGGACCTTGGACTATCCCCCAATGCGGGCGAGAGGACTCGAACCTCCACGGGTTTCCCCATACGGTCCTGAGCCGTACGCGTCTGCCGATTCCGCCACGCGAGCAAAGGCAGTAAGAGTACAATGTGCGGTCACCAGGCGGCCTGCAAGGTAAAATACAGCGCGCTAACATCGGATGAAAGCGAGGAACCTTTGGTTGAATCAGCCTGAGCGCTTCTTCCGGGCGCGAACCTCCAGCTGGTGCGCTTTGCGGACCTGGCCAATGGAACGCAAAAGGTCGGCATAATTCGAAACAACGATATCGTAATCCTTCGAGGGTTTCTCCGGCACCTGCTCCCACGTTTTTATCGAAGATTGATAAAGTTCCGCGGCTTTTGCGTAATCACCGCGAGAATGATAGACGACCGCCAGGTTGCATTTTGACTGCGCAATGTCGGCAAGCGGAGGCGGATTTAATTTCTCCCGGATGCCCAATGCGCGAAGATGTATCTTCTCAGCTTCGGTGTAACGGCGTTCGTTCGTGTAGAACACCGCCAGGTTATTTAGAACCGATGCCACATCAGGGTGGTCGGGGCCAAGTTGTTTCTCATAAATCTCCAAAGCACGCACATAGCATGGCTCGGCGGCCTTTTGCCGGCCAGATTTGCGCAGAATCAGCGCAATGTTGTTTAACATCGTTCCGATATCGGAATAGGGAACGTCGTCGATCTGGGTACCGGCGGCTATTGCTTTCTGATAAAAATTGATCGCCTCCTCAGATTGGCCAAGGCTATCGCATAAGGATGCTAGCCGCCGCGCTGAGCGGTAGATGGCACGCGGATCGGGTGGTTTCCCCTTTTCCAGGATTGCATGCGCCTTCAGCAAGTTTGCCTCGGCGGCAGTGTAATCTCCCTTTTGTTCGAGTAGCTGGCCTAGCTTCTCGAAGCTGGTGGCAAGTGGAACCTCGTTTCCTTTGAAAGCGCGCTTGGCGATTTCAAGCGCAGTTTCGGCAACACGAATCGCTTCAGGCAGCTGATTTGTGGCCTGGAGAGTATCAAGTTTATCGTTGAGGATGGTCCAAAGTCTTTCTTCCCCCTTCATCAGTCATCACCAACCCTCGCTTATTTGGCTAACTAGTCGGGTGGCGAGATCCTCAGTAGCCAGCGGCAAGGCTTGCCGTTCATCAGTGGTTACGTCGCTACTCACGAAGAAGCTCGTCGTTCCGATCGCTTCATTTGCCGCCGCAAGCTGTTCGCCATTTTTTCCAATTAGCGAGTACTTTACGCTTAGTGTCAGAGCAAATTCGGTTGTGGCCAATACGTTGCCACGTACCGAGCGAGCCGGCGCGCGGACGATTCGGAATACCTCACCATTCAAAGTAGCGTCCGCTTTGTCCCCGTTCTCAATCTGAAACGTCCCGTCCTGTTGCAACTGCTTGATTACTGTATCGGTGACCAAAACTTCGATGCGGGGGACGAGGGTGCGGTTTTTAAAAGTCGGGACTGCGATGCTGTGAACATCTCGCAGATAATACGGTTTTACCGGCCCAACATGATAGCCAAGGCAACCACTCAAGGCGAGGCAGAATACTGTCGCAAGTGAGGCTTTCAAGGCGCCGGTGAGGCGGATGCGTCGGGAGAGGCCGAGGTGCCTGCACCGGGAAACGTATCCGAACCTGTACTTGTGCCCGGCAGAGGCGGCAGTGGTTCAGGCGCAGTCGTAGTATCGGGCGCTAGCGAAGCCGGCGGCGGAAGCGAAGAATCGGTCTCCGGTGCAGGTAACGGCGCGTCGTTATTTGGCGCACCCGGCTTTGCGGAGCCGGTTTCGGCAGTCCGCGCGCCATGCGCTTCGCCCTTTTTCTTGCCAGTTTGTGAGACGGCCAAAGCCGGCTGAAGCGCAGCGTCCCCGAACTTTGCGCGTAGCTGATCGATCCGCTTCTTGGCCTCATTGCTTTCCTCTGACCCTGGTTGCTGGCGAATGACCTCGTTGTAATAGATAACGGCCGCCCGGTAATATTTTTGTTTATCGTAAAATTTCGCGACCTTGTACGAGTTGGCCGTTTGCTTGTGTTCGAGAATGTCGAGGTTAGCGCGCGCCTGCGCTGCTTTCTCGCTCTTTGGATAATGGAAGAGGAAATCCTGGAACGCAGTTTTGGCGTTGGCTGATGCCGCCGCGTCCTTTGTGCCGGTTTGGGCTGCCGTGAACCAGATGTAACCCATTTGATACTGCGCATCCACTGCCACCGGTTCATTCGGAAACTTGTCCGCTACTGCCTGGTAAGCTTGCAGGGCCGCATCGTTTGCGCCCTGTTTCTCGCGCGCAAGTCCAATATCAAACTGCGCACGGGCTGTGTACTTTCCGTACGGCGCGGTGCGAACAACATTGGCGAAAATAGTCACCGCGCGATCCAACGCAGATGCAAGTGGAATGCCGAGAAATTTCAATTTCTTTCCGTTTAGATAAATCTCGCCCACACGAAACTGAGCCTCGATCGCTTCCTCGAAATGCGGGCTGCCGGGATATTTTTCCACCAATTGGCTAAATGATTCGGCAGCCGGTGTGTATTCGTGGAGCTGTTCCTGTAACTGAGCGCTGCGATAAAGCGCGCCGGGTGCCAGTGTGTCTTTGGGGTGATGTTTAACGAGACTTTTGTAAGCTTTGATTGCGCGTTTAATGTTGCCTTCTTTTTCCGCAGTTTGTCCGATTTGATACAGCTGTGCGGCATCGCCACTTATTTCCTCTTCGCCGGGCGATACGTACTTCGCTTTTTGTCCCGGCTTGAAAACGACAGAGGCCTTGCCGGATTCGGGCAAAAGAAGCGCAGCAACCGCGAAAACTAAAAAGGCGCGAATAATGAATTGCATTCGGCTGTGGCAGGGTAGTTAACTTATCTTGCCAGTCAAGTTTTCAGCAGCTTCCGCGTATCGCGCATCCGGCGTACCGCCGTTATTCGTCGCATTTTGCACTATGAAGGCTTTTCCCAAGGGACAAACTGACTAATCTTTCACTTCCTTTGAATCTGACCGATCAGCAAAAAATTCGCATAGGCACGTGCGCATGGAGCTTTCAAGATTGGCGTGGCGTTTTTTATCCCGCGGATCTACCGGAGTCTCGCTGGCTGGAATTTTACGCCAACTATTTTCCGGCAGTTGAAGTGGACTCCACCTTTCATGCTGCTCCGGCGGAAGACACTGTTCGTCGCTGGGTCGAAATGACCCCCGCCGCTTTTCGCTTCGCCTGCAAGCTCCCTCGCCAGATCACGCACAGGTGCCGGCTGCATAATTGTGCCCTCGAATTAAGCTCGTTTCTCCGAGCCATCGAGCCGCTAGGACCAAAGCTTCAGATAATCCTCATTCAGCTCCCGCCTTCTTTGGCCCCAAAGGATGGCAAGCCGGCGCTTCGCAAATTTCTAGCGCAACTGCCGCGAGATTTCCGGTTTGCGATTGAATTTCGTCACCCTGGCTGGCATCGGCCACAGTTCATTGGGCTCTTGGAAAAATATCGCATTTGCTGGGTCTGGGCCGATACCACTCCACTCAACCAACGAAATCTTGCTCCTTTTGAATTCCTGCCGTGCACGACAGATTCTCTCTATCTGCGTTTGCTTGGTGATTACGCAACGAAATACGACGTTGACGGTGGCCACGTCCATCGCTACGAAAAACTGCTCTGGAAACGCGAAGCCGCACTGGAAAGCTGGTCCCTTAAGATCGAACGGCATCTTTTAGAGGTGCGCAACGTCTGGGCATTTGCCAGCAACCACTTCGAAGGATTTGCACCTGAAACGTGCCAACGTCTTGCTCAGCGTCTCGGCTTTATGTTGTCGCTGCCTGCGCAGGCAGAAAACGCGTTTTCGACAGGGGGACCACAGCTCGACCTGCAGCTATAATAGGAGCTGGGACCGCTTGTGCCCTTGGAAAACGCAGACCTCCTGAATTCCAAAACTCGCCATTCTTTGCGCCAGGCTTGCAAATTTATCCCCAAGTTGCGCGTGTGAGTGCGCGTCGGATGCAGTGGTGAAAGGAATTCCTTTCTGCATTGCGAGCTCAATGATCCGGTCTCCTGGGTAAGCTTCGTTCACCGGCTTGCGCCATCCGGCGGTGGAAAGCTCAATCGCGAGGTTCTGCGCTCGAATAAAGTCAAGTGTTTCATTGACCAAACTACCGATCTCTGCACTCGGCCGATGACCATGGATTTTGATGAGATCGAGATGGGCAAGGCAATCGATCAAACCCGTAGCTGCTATTTTCCGGACACGACCAAAATAATTGGCGAACATCGCGTCGACATTGCGGCGTTTGAATTGCGCCGCGCCATCCGGCACGCTGTCGAACATCTGATCGGGGCGATCGAGGAAATGAATCGAGCCCAAGACAAAATCGAGTTTGTCCCAATGCTTCTCAATCCAGTTTCGGCCGGCCGCCGAGTGAATGGGATCATTATCGAGCTCAATGCCGGCGCGGATTCGCAAATCGGGGTTTGTTTCCCGCAAACGATCGATCTCATCGAAATCGATTCCGGCGTGATAACGATCGTGATCGGTAAAAGCAATATCGGTCAAACCTAAGTTACGCGCTGAATCCGCCCAAGGCTGAAGTAGCGTCTGGGTGTACCGTTGCACCCGATGTCCCTGCGGATGCGTGTGGTAATCGGAGAAAAGCTGATATTTTGTAGTAGATCGGTGATTGGCACCCACGTTTGGCTTTATCGGCTACCAGCTTTCGATGATGAACAGGCTCAAGGGACAGCGAGGAATTTTTGCCGGATTCGCAGCTCTGGGTATTGGGGAAAGAAGACTTCGGCGATAAAAACCTTGTTTGGAGTGAGCTCGCGCGTCGCGATTGTCTCGTTGTACTCGACCCGCTCTTGAGAATTTATTAAAATCGTGACGGGTTTTTCGGTGATTGCGTGGTTGTCGGACCATTTTGCCAGAATGTCTCCTGCGGAATCCATCAGGTAAATCTCGATCCGCTGATTGGTGGGAAAGTCGAGGGGCACAGGACGCTTGGATAGATTTGCCAGCGTCACTTTCACGCCAAGCTGACGAACCTCAGACAGCTTTACCGTCTGCGGTGTGATTTGGAGATCGAGAGCCAGCCCACGCAACCTTGGATCTTTGTAGTGCGGGACTACTTCCGGCGAAAATGGATGGAGAATGCGGCTCAACCACCCGCGCCTCCGCGCCGGAGTCGGTGTCGGCATGATATCCTGGCCAAAGATGTCCCCGGCCATTAAAAGCAATAAGAGAAGCAAAAGTATCCGGCGCGTCATGAGCAGGCTAAACAGCCCAAAAGTTTTCGGAGTTGCAAAATTCGTGTCAAACCCTTTATCAAGCGGCATGAAGACTCTATGTGTATTCGCGATTTGCCTAGCTTTTGCGCTGGCTGACGGCATCGCGAAACAACGACATTGCACGTTCCGGGTGCACGCACAAGCCAACCCGCGGGATAGCGAAGTGTTCGCGACGTCTGTTCGCGCCCAGATCTCGGGAAAAGACGTGGCCATCGAAAAGACGCCGTGGATTTCGGAGCACGATGTCAGCGGGTTCTCTCCTTATGCGGCCCAGAACGGAACTTATGGCGCGCTGATTCAACTCGACGAGCACGGACGCGTGGTCCTGGACACGTTGAGCGTTGAGCGCCGCGGCGGTTTCCTCTTTGTGTTCGTCAATGGAAGGGCCATAACCGAACTCCAGATCGATAAGCGCGTCTCCGACGGAAAGATTTACATCCCGTCCGGATTGACTGCAGCCGACATTGATTTGATGAAAAAAGACTGGCGGTCGATTGGCCAACAAAAACCTCAACGGCCCTGATAAATCATGCGATTATTCGCTGCCGCAATTGTGCTTGCTTTTTTCTCGTCAATCTCGATGGGGATTCAGACTTCGCTAAGTCAGGGATTAGATCTTGTTCTGCCAACGGACAATGACGGGTTGTTCTCGGGTGACGGTGCCGCGTTTTACCAGTATGTGGAACGCAATTACAAAGGAGTGAAATCGACCCCATGGGAGGGTGGCCAATACGGGTTTGTGCGCGATCCCACCGACACCGCAGGTGGCGTTGTTTATACCCGCTTTCACGAAGGCATCGATATTCGTCCATTACACCGGGATGCAAATGGCGACCCGCTCGACGAAGTGCGCGCGATCGCCGATGGAAGAGTCGTCCACACTAGTCTCGTGCCCGGCTATTCGAATTATGGGAAATACGTCGTGATCGAACACCACTGGGACGGCTCCAATTACTACAGCCTGTACGGACACCTTAGCTCGATTGCAGTGCAGTCCGGCGAGATGGTGAAACGGGGCCAGCGCATCGCAGTAATGGGTTACACAGGAACTGGGCTAAATCGAGAACGTGCGCATCTCCATTTGGAATTGGACCTGATGTTCAGCCGTCAATTCGAAGCGTGGTACAACACATTTTTTAGAAGCGATCCAAATCAGCATGGCATTTACAACGGCATGAACCTCGCAGGTCTCGATGTCGCACGCCTCTTTTTGGCGCTTAGGAAAAATCCGGCGCTGACGATTCCCGAGTTTCTCAACGACGAAGAGACCTTCTACAAGGTTGCTGTGCCGAAAGCTCGGCATTTCGATTTGCCAAAGCTTTATCCTTGGATGCTCGCGGGAGGCAAACGAAGCGAAGGATCGTCGTGGGAAGTTTCGTTCGCTCGCTCCGGTGTGCCTCTGACAATCGCGCCCAGCGAAAGACAGGTGACCCAACCGGAACTAAGCTATGTCAAGAAGAGCTCGATCGAATATTCCTATCTCACTCGCGACGTAGTTTCGAGTCACGAAAATAACGCGCATCTCACAAACTATGGCAGCCAGCTCATGCGACTCCTGGTTTGGCCTGACTGAAGGGCGCTAAAAAAGCGATAGAGCCCCTGCCGCACTCCAAGCATCAGCATGATGTGGGCGTGCCTTGCGCCAGCGCGACACCATGCGGGATTGCGCCTTGCACGAAACCGAGACATTCCACAGCGCCACTGGGTTTTCCGGGCAGCGCGATCACCAATGAATGATCAACAATGGCTGCTAAACTGCGCGAGAGAATTGAGTTGGGCGTGATCTTCATGGATTCCGCCCGCATCACTTCTCCGAAGCCGGGCAGCTCGACGCGCATAATCCCACGGATCGCTTCCGGGGTGACATCGCGCGGTCCAATTCCTGTGCCACCAGTCATCAAAATTAGTTCGCAACCCTGCTGGGCGAACGAGCGAATTGTTTCTTGGATGCGTTTCAAATCATCCGGCACAATCGCTTCCGCGAGAAGCTGCCAGCCCGCTCTATGCGCCTCGTGTTTCAGCGCGGGCCCGCCGAGATCTTTGTAATCGCCGGCGCTTGCGCGGTCCGAGATCGTGATGATGCCAACGGTAATTTGCATGTTCGTGTAGGGCTACGACTTCCGTTTGATTCGTGAGTCATTCGTTGTAGCCGTCGCCCTGTGGGCGACGCGACGCTGAGATGCTCTTACATGCGGCCGATGCGGTTCGCACAGCGAAACGGCTACAGTACTTTTCGTCTTCTCGATTAGCCGGACGTCGTAAATCTGCATCTCTTTATCTACTGCTTTGCACATGTCGTAAATGCTGAGCAACGCGACGGTGGCGCCAACGAGCGCTTCCATTTCGACGCCCGTCTGCGCAACTGTCTGCGCAGTGCACTTCACATTCGCGCTCTCCTTTGAAGTG
>JBGPNR010000085.1:0-7705 GCA_041487635.1 Candidatus Udaeobacter sp.
CCAATAGGATTTGCCTATTGCAGGGAGTGCTGCGGAGTCAGCGACCTCGGCTACAAGATTCGGCGTGACGCCTGTGACTATAGATCTGCGGCGCCAAGGCTCGGCCCTATAGTGCAAGCATTGTGCCGCGGCAATTTGAGGCGCCGCAATGGCAAGCGAATTTCCTTTTCGATTCTTCTGTGATCGGTTCGTCGATTTCCATCGCGTAATCGTAAAAGAGTTCCTCACCGGCTTCGATATCACACATCGCGTAAATGAAGATGCGGTTATCTTCCTCAATGGCCTCGCAGTTTGGGTCGCAGCAATGGTTGATGCAGCGCGCGTCGTTGCCGCCAATCTCTGGATTGATTACTTCGCCGTTTTCGAGGCCGAAATTGAAGGTGTGCGGGTCGTTTTCGTCGTCGGGAGCGCCTTCCCAGGAAACGCGTTGGCCGGTGTATTCGATAATGCGAGTGCCTTTGCGAATGAAATGCGTGGCATAAACGCCGCGACCGTGCACGGCGGACTCCCGAACTTCGATTCGTACGGCTCGGTTTCGCGTTTTGCGTTTCTTCACCATGTGCTGGGGAACTAAGCAGAAACTCTGGGAAACTAGGAACGAAGAATTAAGAATTTAGCAAACGAAATGGATGATGGGATAATATTCACAGAATGTCACCCAAGGAACGCTCGCCACTTGAATCGCTCGACGCGATCTTGCGATCCGGGGATGTCCGGAAAGAAATTCCTGCTGTCGTCGAGCGGGTACGCGCCGAGTTGGTTCGCAAAAAAGAGGCGCTAATGACTTGGGAACCGATTCCGTTAGCCGTTTTCGGTCGCAAGTTACCGGCGGAAATTCGGTCTGCCTGGGTTTTCGTCCTGCGAGCGGGCGCGGACACCGGCGCCGAACGGCATCCGAACAGCCGTCAGCGCATGATGTCGTTCCAAGGGAGGGGTGATATGCAAACCGGAGAGCCGGGACAGTGGCAATCGAATGCGTTGGTCAGTGATCCGAAGGCGCCGCTGGAACGGCGCTGGATTTCCATCCCACCGAACGTCTGGCATCGGCCGGTGGTCGGCGCAAATGCAGATTGGACGGTCGTCTCGTTTCACACGGTCGCGCCTGAGGAATTGATTGAAGAAAGGCCCGATAGCGGAAGCAAAGATGGAACGAAGCAGATGAAGTATCTGGGGCAGAAGTAAACTCCGGTTCCACATCGGGTACTTCGATGTCAAAGTCAGTCCAAGCCGAGTCGTTTGCGGATAGCCTGTACAAGGGTGGTTTGGAAGGTGAAGCTTTGCGACGCTCGTTTGCAGCCGACACAGCTGCCGCTACAGCAGGGCTTCCGCTATCAACTCTGCCATGTGCTTTGGGCGCGCGTTGCTCAGATCGGTGATTTGGTGCCGGCAACTTGTGCCTGAGGCGATGATTTCGGTTCCTGGCGGTTGATTATCGATATTGTCGAGCAAGCGCTGGGCGACTTGTACCGAAAGATCGTATTTCTCCGCAAGCGCGCCGAATGCGCCTGCCATTCCGCAGCAGGCGGTATCGAGCACTGTCGCTTTTCTTCCGGGCAAACGTTCCGCCAGTCTGCGCATGAACTCCGGATTCATGATTGATTTTGCGTGGCAATGCGGATGAATTGCGATTGTTGCCGGACGTTGGTTGAATTGAAGGGCGTCCGGTTGGCGCACGAGTAAATCGTCGACAAATTTTTCGAATGTGGAACAGCGCTTCGCCAGATCCTCCGCGCCGTTGATGTTCAGTTCGCGATAATCTTCCACGAACGTCGACCAGCACGATGGCTCCAGGAATAGAATTGGAGTGTTGGAGTGTTGGAGTGATGAAAGGCAATCGACGTTGTGTTTTCCCAGTTTTGCGACGAGATCGAGATTTCCCTGACTAAATGCCGGTCGCCCGCAGCAGCGCCGATTTTTCGCAAGCGCAACTTCGAACCCGAGCGCTTCCAGCACTTTTACCGCAGCAAAGCCAATGTGCGGTTCGTGATAGCGCACAAAGGTATCGTCCCAGAGGATGATGGGGCCCCTCCTGCAGCCGGGGGCGATGACCCCGGCAGTCGGGCGCATAGAAGACATCCGTTGTGAGGCGGGGTCGCCGTCCCCGGCTACAGCATGCTTTGCGAACCATTTGTCGAAACGGTGACGCGCGTAATGCGGCAATGAGCGTTTTGCCGAGATGCCAAGCGTTGTCTCCATTAACGCCCGCAGCGGCTTGAAATCGAGAATAGCGTTTGCCAGCACTGGCATGGTGCAGCCGACTTTTCCGACCAAATCCACCCTGCTCAAAACGCGTTCGCGCAAGGGAAGGCCATCGCGGCGCCAGCGGGCGTAAAGCATTTCTGCCTTCAGCAATGCAAGATTCACGTTCGACGGGCATTCGGGCGTGCAACCTTTGCAAGAAAGACAATTGCTAAGCGCAGCGTCCAACTCTTCGGATTTTAGTGGGTCGTGCCCATTCACACGCCGCTCGAGCGCGGCCCGGATGATATTGGCGCGGCCGCGTGTGGACATCACTTCTTCGCCAGTGGCCATGAATGTTGGGCACATGATGCCGGCGTGTTTCAGACAGCCGCCGCAGCCGTTGCATTGTTCGAGGTTGCCGATAAACGAACGGTCTTTGAACGCAAATTCGAGCACCGGCTGGTATCGGAGCTCGAGCGGCCGCGTGAAATTTTCGCGCAGATGGTTATCGATTTTGTGACGGCCATCATCGAATATTTTCCCGGGATTAAAAAGGTTTTTCGGGTCGAACATCCGTTTGATTTCGCGTAAGACACCAAGGAGCGCGTCCCCGAGTTGATCGCGCATGTATTCCGTGCGTGCGATGCCAACTCCGTGCTCGGCTGACAACGAACCTTTGAACTGCCGCACCAGCGCGGAGGTTTGATCGGCGACCCGTCGGAATTTTTTCAAATCGGCTGCGTCATGCAGGTTGAGCACAGGGCGAACATGGAGCAATCCGCTGGCGGCGTGCCCGTAATAGCTCGCCTCCAGTCCAACAGGTTTCATGATCGATTGCAGCCCGCGCACGTATTCGGGTAATTGCGCCGGCCGAACGGCGGCGTCTTCAATGAATGCGACCGGTTTGGCTGGTCCGATGCAACCGGTCAAAAGCGAGAGACCAGATTTCCGCACCGACCAGACAAGATTCATCTGTGCCGAATCGGTGAGGATTTTTTTGCGTAGCCCAATCTTCCGCGACTGGAGGATCGATAATCGCTCCGCGACAGACGATTTGGAGTGCGGCGATCCCGCGGCTGCGGGACCGCTTTCAAAGCGCGGACATGTCCGCGCACTCCCAAAATCGTAAAATTCAACGATTAAAATCGCTTCGCAGGGTTTCGTGTCGAGTTCGAGCAAATCGCGCGCCGCCTGAAAATGCAGTTGCCCTTTGGTTTGGTCGAGTAAAGGACGATCGATGTGTTCGATCGCGGCAGGCTTGAGATCAAGAAGCTCAACCGTCGCCTGCATTGCTTCCGCTACTGACGCGAAAAAGATCAGACCCAAACCTTTCTCGTGGGGCAGGGGACAAATCTTGAGCTCAGCGGAGAAGATGGCCGCCAGCGTTCCTTCGCTGCCTGCGAGAATGTTCGTGAGATCGTTCGGTGCGCGCAGGAATCTTTCGATGCCGTAACCGGGCCAGCGCTTTATCAGGCCCGGTGGCCAGCGCTCAGCCATCTCGGCCGTCGCTTCGCGAACGAGGTCCTCGATCTTTGCCCGCTCACAGCCTAACGACTTATGGCTTGCTCCGATTTCTTCAACGCGGCCGTCAGCCAACACGATTTCCAGCGAGATCACGTGATCGGCTGTTGTGCCGTAAATCGGGCAACGCGCGCCGGACGAATTGTTCGCGATCATTCCGCCGAGCGTGGCGCGCGAACTGGTTGCGACATCCGGTCCGAAACAAAACCCGTGCGGCGTTAAAAACTCGTTGAGTTGATCGAGCACGACACCCGCCCCGACGCGCACGCTGCGTTTTTCGAGATCGAGATCGGTGATCTGCCGGTTGTAGCGCGAAAAGTCGACAATCAATCCCTCGCCGATCGCGTTGCCAACCAAACTTGTGCCTGCGCCTCGCGGCGTTATGGAAAGAGCTGCATCAGCCGCTGCGCGAATGACTCTGTTCGCTTGCTGCGCGCTTTTCGGAAACGCTACACCGACGGGCTCGATCTGATAAATCGACGCGTCAGTCGCGTACAGTTGGCGCGTGAGATTATCAAAGCGCGCGTCACAACCGGTTTGCCTGATTTTCCTTTCCTGAACGGAAGTCATCGCGTCGAATGGATGAGATTGAACGTAGCACAGGCTTCCAGGATGTGGGGCAGCCGGGCATCATTCGGCAGGCTGGAAGCCCGCCGGCCCCACAGCCAAGATGGCTGTGCTACAGCAAATCCATTTGAGCGTTTTCAGGTGTTGTATCGGCGAACCGAACGCCGAGGCCGATGAGGCGCACAGGTTTTCCAGTGCGGGCGAACGCTTCCGCAAGCAGCGAACGAAAATCTTCCAACGCGGGCTGGAGTCCCGCGCGCTCCGCAGTTGTGCGGGTGAAATCGTTGAATTTTAGTTTCACGAAAATTTTCGTGATCGCGCGGGTTGATTCTTTTTGTGCGAGATCGGCCATTAAATCCTGGAAGAGTTCTTCCAGCTTTTCTTCGCACTGCTCGAGGGTGGTCAGATCGATGGCGAACGTTTCCTCTGTGCTGAGCGATTTGCGCGGGCGATCCGGCTCGACCGGGCGATGATCGATGCCACGACAGAGATCGTAAAGATCGAGACCAAATTTGCCGAACACATCAACAAGCTCCGGACGCGAGAAGCGCTGGAGGTCGCTGCAGGTTTTAACTCCAAGTTCTTCCAGTTTTCGCTCGGACTTTTCGCCAATGCCCCAAATTTTGCGGACGGGCAAATCTCGCATGAACTCGGGAATGCCCTCCTGCTTCACTTCAAATTGCCCGTTCGGCTTGTTTAATTCGCTGGCGATCTTGGCGATCAGCTTATTCGGACCGACTCCGGCAGAGGACGTCAGCTTCGTTTTATCAAAGATCGCGCTGCGGATCTCGTGCGCCAGCGCTCCCGGCGCGCTCGGGTGTGCGGTAACGTCGAGGTATGCTTCGTCGAGCGAGAGCGGTTCGATTATTGACGTGAACCGGTGAAGGATCCCGCGAATCACTGCGGCTTCACGCCGGTAAACATCGAAGCGCGTCGGCAGCACAATCAGGTTTGGGCAGCGTTGCAGTGCCATAAAAGTCGGCATGGCAGAGCGCACACCGAACTTGCGCGCTTCGTAATTGCACGTCGTCAACACGCCGCGCCGATCACGAGCGCCGCCTACGCCCACCGGTTTGCCGCGCAAAGAGGGACGGTCGCGCACCTCGATGGCTGCATAAAAGCAATCCATGTCGAGGTGAATAATGGCGCGCAGAGGCTTTTCTTCACTTTGCACACAGAAATCTGACACAACGCAAGAAGGAGACCATCTTGCACTTTCTGTGTCCGATCTCGAATTTCAGACTTTGCAAAACGTACTTGTCTCTAGATATTAAAGCGTAACTTTTTTCTGAAATGGACGCTTCCACTTCTGTTGAAACCCATCACGAACCGCATGGGCATGACGCCGCTCATGAGTATCACGAGCTGGGATGGTGGCGAAAATACATTTTTTCTACCGACCATAAGGTGATCGGAATCCAGTACGGCCTTTGTGGCATGGTATTCCTCTTTTTCGGGTTTTGCCTCATGATGTTGATGCGCTGGCAGCTGGCCTATCCCGGCCAGGCGCTGCCGGTGATTGGCAAATGGCTCCCGCACATTTTCGGGGCCGGCGCGATGCCGGACGGAAAAATGACGCCGGATTTTTACAACTCGCTAGGCGCGATGCACGGCACGATTATGATCTTTGCCGGCGTTGTCCCGCTGGCCTTCGCCGCTTTCGGGAATTTTGTCGTGCCGCTGCAAATCGGCGCGCCGGACATGACATTCCCGAAAGTGAACGCCGCGAGCTTTTGGGCATTCGCGGTGGGAGGCGTGATCATGATGATCAGTTTCTTCGTGCCTGGCGGCGCGGCTAAGAGCGGTTGGACTTCGTACACACCGCTGGCCGCGTTCTCGGATACCGGGCCGGGGCACAATCCGGTGTTTAACGGCCAGACGCTTTGGCTGATCGGTTTTATTTTTCTCATCTCATCGTCGTTGCTTGGCGCGATCAATTTCATCACAACAATCATACAATTGCGCGCTAAAGGGCTGACGTGGATGCGGCTGCCGTTTTTTGTGTGGGCGCAATTTGTGACGGCGTTTCTGTTGCTGTTAGCGTTCCCGCCACTGGAAGCTGCGATCGTCATGCAATTGATGGATCGCGTCGCGCATACCAGCTTTTTCCTGCCGAGCGGCCTCGTGGTGAATGGCGCGCCGGTGTCAATCAGCGGCGGGGGCAGTCCGCTTCTGTGGCAGCATTTGTTCTGGTTCCTCGGGCATCCCGAGGTGTACGTGCTGATTCTGCCTGCGTTTGGGATTGTTGCCGAAATTCTGGCGAACAATTCGCGCAAGCCGCTTTGGGGATATAAATCGCTGGTGTTTTCCGTTTTGGTGATCGGATTTCTGTCGTTCATCGTGTGGGCCCATCACATGTGGATGACGGGCATGGGCAGTGCGGTCAGCGCATTTTTCCAAACGACTACGCTGCTGATCTCCATTCCATCAGTGATAATCTTGAGCGCATTTTTCATTTCACTTTGGGGCGGCTCCATTCGCTTTACAGTGCCGATGCTTTTCGCCACCGCGTTCCTGCCGATGTTTGGAATCGGCGGCCTTACCGGCATCCCGTTGGCGTTTAATTCAGCCGATCTTTATCTGCACGACACCTACTACATCATCGCGCATTTCCATTACATCGTAGCGCCTGGCACAATCTTCGGGCTTTTCGCCGGGATTTATTACTGGTTCCCCAAAGCGACCGGCCGAAAGATGAACGATTTCTGGGGCAAAGTGCATTTTTGGCCGACGCTCATCTGCATGAACGTGATTTTTCTTCCAATGTTCCTGCAGGGAATGGCCGGGATGCATCGGCGGTGGTACGACGGCGGGCAAGGGTGGACTGTTTCGAACGAACACACGATTTGGGGACTGACCGGGTTTCAATGGAACCAGCCAATTTCATGGGCGGCCTGGATCATGGGTCTCGCCCAAATCCCATTCATCATTAATTTCTTCTGGAGCATTAAGCGCGGCGAAAAGGTGAACGACAATCCGTGGGAAGCGACCACGCTGGAGTGGACTGCGCCTTCACCGCCGCCGCACGGAAATTTTATTCATACGCCTGTCGCTTATCGCGGGCCTTATGAATACAGTCTCCCAGGCAGCGAGCGCGATTACACGATGCAGAACGAACCGGTCGAACCGGCCGAGCGCACTCGTCGCAAGCCTCCCGCCGAGCCGGTCCTTGTCTGACCGACCGATGGAAATCCCGTACACAATCTCGACTCGACCCGACACCGGGCTTTGGAACGCCAAGATTGGCATCTGGCTTTTTCTTGCCTCCGAAGTGATGCTCTTCGGCGGGCTTTTCTCTGCCTACATTTTCCTGCGTATCGACGCCGCGCCCGGCACTTGGCCGCACGGGTTACTCAACGTTCCTGTGGGCACGATGAATACCGCGATTCTGATCATGTCCTCAGTAACGGTTGTACTGGCATGGGCGTCGCTGAAG
>JBGPNR010000086.1:0-7671 GCA_041487635.1 Candidatus Udaeobacter sp.
GGCCGCGCCGGCCCGCGCCACAACGAGATCTGCAGCGCTGTAAACTTCTTCCATGCGATGATGAAAAGCAGCGATGTAAGCGGGAATATTTTCACGGCGATAGTTATCCGAAACCAAACGCTCATCTCGCGCGCCGCAAAGATGGATTACCTGCAGCGGCAGACCTTGCAGGAATGGCAGCGCTTTAATCAACGCCTGATTAATTCCGCTTGCCCCCTGGCTGCCTCCCATCACAAGCAACGTAGGCAGATCCTCATTCAGTCCGAGTTTTTGGCGAGCGACCCGCCGATCCAAACGCACTAGTTCAGTCCGGACCGGCGTGCCTGTGACTTCGGTGTGTGCTTTTGGAAAAAAAGGCGCGCATTCCTTAAAGCCGAGCATCACCGCGTGCACCATCCGTGCCGTCAATCGGTTTGCCTTTCCGGGGACAGCGTTTGATTCGTGAATAAAGGTCGCAATGCCTCGTATTCGTCCGGCCAACACCGGCGCCGTGGATGTGAATCCACCCATGCCGAGGATCACCTGAGGTTTGAATTTACGGTACAAAGAGCGGCAAAGTGATAAGCTTTCGTAAAAACGGCGAACGAAACCAAAGAACGCGGGAGAAAACGGCGAAGGCAGCCCAACGGTGGGCAATTTTTCGACTTGGAAATTGGTGTGCCCGGAAAGCGCCAGAGCGTCAATGTCCTTCTCGGAAATCAACAACATCACTTCGTGGCCACGATCACGCAGCGCTTCTGCCACGGCGATGCCGGGGAAAAGATGGCCGCCAGTGCCTCCGCATGCGATCACTGCATTCATATACGACTTAGGTAACTCATGAGACTGATGATTATTAAATCCGCGGCATCATTCTGGCATGCATGGTGGCGTTTTTCTTATGCGGCGGTTCGAGAATGCCCTGCCGGTAAATGTTCAGCAATAAACCGACGCCGAACATACACGCGACAAGGTTAGAACCTCCGTAGCTAATAAAAGGCAGTGGCAGGCCCTTATTCGGCAGGAGCGAGGTGGTCACGCCAATGTTAACTGCGGCCTGCAGAGCCAGGAGCGAAACCACTCCGCAGCCCAGGAGCAGGCCGAAACGATCCTTGGCGTGTAGCGCAATCATAGTGCCGCACACAATTATCACCACGAATAGAAAAACCACGAGGAGACTAAACCGCAGACCAAGCTCTTCACCCACAATTGGAAAAATAAAATCGGTGTGCGCGTACGGCAGATAAAGCATCTTCTGGCGCCCGTTCCCCAAGCCGAGCCCCTCCATTCCACCACTGCCCCAGGCGATCAACGCCTGCATCTGTTGTAAACCAGCATCTTCCTTGAAATGCTGCGGATGAAGGAAAGCGGAGAGTCGTCCCATCCTCTCGGAGATTTGCGTAGCAACGATTAAAAGAGCGCCCAGGCCGGTGAGCGACACAGCGCCGAGCCATAGAGGACTGGCTCCGGCAATGAACATCACCACAAACGCCGTTGTTCCGATCAAAGCCGTTGTTCCCAAATCGACTTCGCCCAACACAAGCGCTGCCGGCAGGCTGATGATCGCAAGCGGAAGAATAAATCCCGGGAGTAATTTGCGGTCAGTTTTTTCATATCGCGAGAACCAGGCAGCGAGAAAAAAGATCACGGCAACCTTTGCCAATTCAGATGGCTGAACAGTAATTGGGCCCCAGCCGATCCAGCGGCGGGACCCGTTCAGGCGCATGCCAATATGCGGCACATAACAGAGCGCCAAGACCACGAGCGCCACTGCGAACCAAAGCCACCACGTCCGCTGCCACAGATGATAATCGGTCAGGGCGGCGAAGATGCAGACCACAAGTCCCACGCCAAACCATATCGCCTGGCGTTTGATGAAGAAATAAACATCTCCGTGACTATCACGTGCAAATGCGCTCGTGCTGAAAAGCATGACAATCCCGATGACGAGTAGCCCCAGCACTGCGAGAAAAAGGATATAAGCGCTCTTGCGATGCATAACTACGTTGTAAACGCCTCCGCTACACGAAAACGGCTGTTAACTCGTAGCTTCATTGGTCGACCTTGCTCGTTTTTGTTTTGGCCACCTTGGCTGGGATCAGCAGCTTTTGGCCTATCTGTAATTTGTGCGGGTCTTCGATGTGGTTCAGAGCGATCAGATCGTCATAGGAGACCTTAAGTTTCTTCGCGATTGTGACTGGATTATCGCCCTTCTTTACGATGTAAGTCTTTCCCGAGGAGGAAGGCGTCTTGGCGTGTTCGTCTTTCGAAACTGAATGGGAAGGTTTCGGATCGCTACGTGGCGCAATTTCCCTTTGGGAGATGGCAGGCCGGCGTTTTGTAGCATCCGCGTGGACCGGCGTTCCCGCGCTGTCAGCCACATTGTTTTCCGCATTCGCTGGCGCTGCCGGTACAAATGAGCTCTCTCGCGTCTTGATCGCGTTGAACGCGATGATTCCCGACACCGCAACCACGTGCAGGAGCAGAACTATCAGCAGCGCCCGCGACAATTTCATATTTGGTTCCGGAATGTTCTCGAAATCCATTCCGGCAGCAGCCGACGCGCGGCGCGCGGTTGCGGCCAGAAGTTTTTTATGTCTGAAGAGCTGCGGGATTTTCATTGGTCTATTTGGGGGAGCGCACGCACCAGCGCGCGAAATTGGTCACCGCGATCGCCATAGCTTTTGAACATGTCGAAGGAGGATGTGCCCGGGGAAAATAGGACCACTTCTCCTGGCCTTGCGCTGGCATGGGCGCGTTCAACTGCGTCCGCGAGCGAGTTTGCGATTTCGCACTCGGCCGCTCCGCTCCAGGAACGCCTGATACTGTCGGCCATTTCGCCAATCAAAATTGTCGATCTGACCTTCTCCTTCACCAGAGACCGAAGTGGATCAAAACTAAAACCTTTGTTCTTCCCGCCAGCGATGAGAATGACCGGCTTGTTTTGTGCGCGCAGCGCTTTGTCTACTGCGTCGAGGTTCGTCGCCTTGGAGTCGTTCACATATCCGACGCCGCCGACTTCGCGTACAAATTCGCACCGATGCGGACGCGGCTCATATGCACACAGCGGTGGCACCATCTCCGCGAACGACAATCCGCGCGCCATGCCGGCGGCGAGTGTCGCCATCAAGTTCTCGATGTTATGCAAGCCGCGCAGTTTGGTATCCGCCAGCCGCAGGACCGTTTCGTCGTGATAAACAATCGCACCTTGTGAAACGTGGAAGTCTGCCTGATCTGCATACGCGCTAAAGGTGATCTTACGCGGCCGAAGCGCTGGGAGTTTTTCAATGGCGTTTACTACTGCCACCTCAGTTTCGGTTTGATTTTCGAAAATGCGCAGCTTGGCCGCCCGATAATCAGACACGGAGCGATACCGATCGAGATGATCGGGAGCGAAGTTGAGCCAGAGGCTGATGGATGGGCGAAAGGTGCGGATTGCTTCCAGTTGGAACGAGCTCACCTCCACCGTGAGCACATCGAAAGGCTGCTTTTCGCGCGCCACTTCTGAAAGTGGCTTGCCAATGTTGCCGCAAGCAATCGTCCGTTGACCGCAGGCATTCAACATTTGCGCCAGCAGTTCGGTGGTTGTCGTCTTGCCGTTGGTGCCAGTAACAGCAATGACCGGAAGATCGCAGGAGCGCCAGCCGAGCTCGAGTTCGCCGATAGTCTCAATTCCGCGCGAGGAAAAATTGCCTGCCAATCGTGAAACCGGATCGATGCCCGGACTCAAAATGGCCATGTGATATGCGGCTGAATCTTCATCAGCCGCAGCGCCGCAAATCACACGGACACCGTGCGTCCGCAGATTGTCTATGGTTGATTTGAGTAAATTTTTCTCCTCCGCGCTATCCAGCACAATGACCTGTGCGCCCTCTGATCTGAGCAGCAGCGCCGCCGCGCTGCCGCTCAAGCCTGCACCAACAACGGCGATATTTTGATTTTCGTAGCGCCGGTTCTTCATCTCAGTTTGAGTGTCGCCAAACCAAGCAACGCGAAGATGATCGATAGAATCCAGAACCGAACGATGACGGTGCTTTCTTTCCAGCCAGTCAGCTCGAAATGATGGTGAAGCGGAGACATGACGAAAAATCGCTTGCCTGTCAGTTTGAAACTCAACACTTGCAAAATGACCGAGACGGCTTCGATCACGAAAACGCCGCCGACGACGACCAAAAGCAGCTCCTGCTTACAACAAATGGCGACCACGCCCAACATACCGCCGATCGCCAGTGATCCCGTGTCCCCCATGAAAACTTTGGCTGGATAGCAATTAAACCACAGAAAACCGAGACCCGCGCCGATGAGTGCCGAGCAGACAACTGTCAGTTCGCCAGCAAACGGGTAAAATGGCACTTGTAAGTATTCCGCGATCCGGAAATTGCCAGCTGCGTAAGAAAGCAACGCATATGCAAAGGCCACTGTGATGGTGCAACCGGTCGCCAATCCATCCAGCCCGTCGGTGAGGTTCACCGCGTTCGACGAACCGACAATGACGACCGCAAAAAATATGAACGTGAACCAGCTCATGTTCGCAATCACGGGCGCCTTCACGAACGGCACGTACAGAGCGCGTGCCTGCACTTCCAGCACCGGATTGGTGAGGAAAACGCCAGTGACAATTGCCGCAAGAGCGATCTGACAAACGAGTTTGATTCGGCCACTGATGCCGTCGGACTTTTTCTTTGTGACCTTGAGGTAATCATCGGCAAAGCCAAGCCCCCCGAGATAGACCATGCTGAACAGAGCCAGCCAAACGAATTGGTTGTCGAGGCGAGCCCACATAACACTCGCCACGAAAACGGCTCCGATAACCAGCACGCCTCCCATGGTAGGTGTGCCCTGCTTAACGCCATGCAGCTCTGCGAGACGGTGAACTTCTGCCGCTCCGCGAATCGGTTGTCCCAGCTTCAGTGCGATCAGCATTCGAATGATAAAATTGCCGAACATTAATGTGCCTACGAAAGCCGTTACCGCCGCGGCAATGGCTCGGAACGTGACATAAAGGAAAACGTTAAACCCAATGAAATGATCACTCAGGCGATGGAGATAGTACATCATGGGGAGGTAACGAATGAAGAATGACGAACCGCGAAATGCTCGATGACTTCCTCCGTTCGCGAGGCGCGGCTTCCTTTGATCAGTATAAGATCGCCGGGCGCGGCGATCTCATTCAACAGTTCTGCGGCTTCCGATGTCGAGTTTACAACGGTAGTCTTTTGTAAGCCGGCGTGTTTTGCGCCTTCAGCAATCGCGGTTGCGGCGTCGCCGATCGCTATCAACTGATCAATCTTTAGCGCGGCCGCAGTTTCGCCCACCTCGCGATGCCCGCGTTCCGATTCGTCGCCCAATTCGTGCATTTCGCCCAAAACTGCGATCCGTTTTCCATCGGCGTCCAGTTCAACCAGTGTGCGCAATGCTGCTTTCATCGAATCGGGATTTGCGTTGTAGCTGTCGTCGAGGAATTGCACGCCGCCCAGATCCTTGATTTGCAAACGGGCTTTAGTGAGCGGCGCAGCAACGAGACCGGCGGCGCAATCCTCTAATGACAGGCCAAACGCGCGACCAGCGGCGACGGCCAGGAGCGCGTTCTGCACCATGTGCAAGCCGGGCACCGGCAACTGGGCTCGGCAGCGATGGGCGCCCTCGAGAATCGTGAAATCTGTTCCGGTTCCGCTCTGGCTTATTTCGCCGGCGCGGATATTTCCCGCGGTAGTACCGGCCAAAATCACTTTCCCCCGTGCGCGGGCCGCGATGCTCCTCGTAAACGGATCGTCCGCATTCAAAATTACTGTTCCGTAGGCGCCCACCGCCTCTGCAAGCGCTCCTTTCTCCTCGGCAATCTTTTCGCGCGAACCCATGAACTCGATGTGCGCCACACCAATATTTGTGATGATGGCCACATCGGCCACTGCCAGTTTCGCCAAGGCCGCAATTTCGCCGGGATGATTCATGCCGATCTCCCAGACAGCGACTTCGTCTCCCGAAGTGGCCTGCAAAATTGTTCGGGGCAGTCCGACGTGATTATTGAAATTTCCTTCTGTCTTCGTAACTCGAAAACGACGGGCGAGTACTGCGGCGGTGAAGTCCTTCGTGCTCGTCTTGCCATTGCTTCCGGTAATCGCCACTACATTTAATTTGAGTGATTTCCGGTAGTTGGCCGCAAGCTCCTGATACGCCTGCAAAGTGTCATTCGTACGAACGAGCGCGAAGTTTTTTGGAATTTTCCCGTTCCAGGCGGACTCAACGATTGCACCCGCCGCGCGGGATTGTGCGGCAGACTCCACGAAATTGTGGCCATCGAAATTTTCACCCCGCAATGCGACGAACAATTCGCCTGGTTTAAGTGTGCGTGAATCGGTGGTGACTTTCTCGATGGTGACACTTTCGTCGCCGCACGAAATCGAGCCGCCGGCAAAGCGCGCGATTTCAGAGAGTGGCAGCGGATTCATAGTGCAGGGATCCGGGAACGCATACGCCTCGGGATTCTACGCGATGCGCGCCTCGGCCAATTGAAAAACAGAATCATGATGACAAGAACTCGACGGGATGGTTTTCAATCGCGCGTCGCGCGATTTGGATATCGTCGAACGGGACCGTGTAATCGCCGAACTCCTGATAATTTTCGTGTCCCTTACCCGCGATTAATACAATGTCTCGCGGTCGCGCGAGTGCAACGGCGCGGTCGATCGCCTGGGTGCGATCAACCATTTTTTCATACCGATTCGAACGGAAACCTTTTTCGATCTCGGCGACGATCGCGTTTGGATCTTCCTTGCGCGGATTGTCAGAAGTGATGATGGAGTAGTCAGCAAGGCGATCTGCTATCTCCGCCATCAGCGGGCGCTTTTGCCGGTCGCGATCGCCGCCGCAACCAAAAACGGCAATCAAACGCTGCGGCTCGAGTTCCCGAAAAGTTTTCAGAACGTTAGCGAGCGCGTCGGGCGTATGCGCGTAATCGACGAATACCTGGAATTGCCGCTTCGCTGGAACTAATTCTAAGCGTCCCGGGACCTGCGGTGCCTTGGCAACGCTAAACACTGCGTTTCTTAGGTTAATTCCAAGCGCGTCGGCCGCGGTTAGCGCAGCGAGCGAATTTGTTACGTTAAACCGTCCAATTAAAGGGAGACGAACCAGATAACTCTTGCCATGGGCGTCGAGCTGATAGCATGTGCCGCTAAACTCAGCACGATAATTTGAAGCCCGGAAATCCGCGCGCGTGCCCATACCGTAAGTGACAACCGCCACCCGCTTATCGATCTTGTCGAGCAGTTGCTGGCCATAGCGGTCATCGATATTTACAATTGCAACAGGTTTGCGTTTTCTTTTCTGGTCGGCGAGCCCTCTGAACAGCTTCAGCTTGGCGTCGAAGTAGTTTTCCATTGTCTCGTGAAAATCGAGATGGTCTTGGGTAAGATTTGTAAAGACGGCTACGTTCCATTCCAGGCCGCGCGTGCGATTCTGCGCAAGCGCGTGGGAAGAGACTTCCATTGCGGCCGCCTTACAACCCGCACCGGCGATCTGCGCCAGCAGCTCTTGCAAATCCAACGACTCCGGCGTCGTGCGGATGGCTGGCAGAAGCCGCTCGCCAATCTCGTAGCGCACCGTTCCGATTAATCCGCAACGCAAGCCGGCCCTTTCGCAGATATGTTTGGTGAGAAACGTTGTCGTAGTTTTGCCATTCGTGCCCGTGAC
>JBGPNR010000087.1:0-7670 GCA_041487635.1 Candidatus Udaeobacter sp.
GGTTTTTAGTTGTGGGTTTTGCTATTCGCTACCTGTTCCCGGAAATTCGGGACGAAGTTCCCGAAGAATTTTCGGAACGAGTGAATTTTTGAGACACCAATTACACGAATGGTCACGAATTTGATGACAGTTGAGTCAATTGGTTTCGGTCAATTCGTGCGGGTTCGTGAGCGGAGCCGATGGGATCGGCGACACAGAACGCAAAGCCGCGATGGGAAGCGGCGAGCGAGCCGGGAGGCAAGCGAGTTTCAAATTCGTGTCATGGCTCCCGACAATTCTGATTCTTGAGGAAAAAACTTGCTAAAGGAGTTCGGAAAATGAGAGGATGGACGGCACGTGAGCACCGAGGCGGCAGAGACGGCCGACCATAGCCCGGGGCGGTTCAACACAACGCGCTGGAGCATGGTGCTCTCCTGCGCTGATTCGGGAATAAAAAGCGCTGCGGCGCGCGATGCCTTAAGTGAGTTATGCAAGACGTATTGGCGGCCAATCTTCGCCTATATCTGCCGCCGCGGTTACTCGACCCAGGATGCAGAGGACCTTACGCAGGATTTTTTCACAACCCTGCTGCAGGGACCTCTTCTTGAGCGCGCCGACCGCGACCGAGGTCATTTCCGTTCGCTGCTGCTGAAAGCGCTGCGAGATTTCCTGGGACACGCCACTGAGAAACTGGGCGCATCCAAACGTGGCGGCGGCGTAAAACTTGTTTCGTGGGATGATTGGATGGCCGAAGCGCCGTCACAATTATCGATCTCGGCGCAAGCGCTCAATTCGTGGTCGCCCGAGCAACTGTTCGACCTGCGTTGGGCTGCGACAGTAGTCGAACAAGCGCTTCGGCGTTTGCGCGAGGAATGCCAAAGTAGAAGCCGGCTCAGATTATTTGAGACTTTGAGCCTTTATCTTACCACGGACCGTGCAGATGTTTCGTATCAGAATCTGGCTACTACCTTGGCGATAACAGAGGCGGCGGTTAAAAAACAACTTCACAATTTGCGGCGTCGTTATCGCTGGCTCATCCGCGAGGAAGTCGCGCAGACCGTCGAAAATCCGAGCGACGTAGAAGACGAAATTCGGCATCTGTGCGCGACGCTGGCAGCGGGCGCTGAGGCAGTCGTCTAACCACGAATGGACACTAATAAACACGAATAAAATTATCACAAACCGCGGATTACACAGATGAGTTGTAGGGCGTCTGTGTCAGACGCCGTGGCGTTTCGCAGAAACGCCCTACAAAATTCGCGTTCATTCGCGTGTTTCGTGGGCAGAAAAAAAATTAGTGGTTAAAACATGATCTCCCCAGGGCTATCGGATTCTGTCGCGGGCATGAGTGAAAGCCCGGCCAAGTGCCTGCAGTGCGGCGCGACTACGCGGTTGGGTAATGGGCTTTGCTTGAGCTGCACGCTGCGTGAGGGACTCGAGGGTGATCGTGAGGCATCTCGCGAATCATTCGATGCGATCTTGGCCGAAGACGAAGTGAAGGACACGCATTGGCGGGTCGGCAATTACGAAATTCTGGAGGAAATCGGGCGCGGCGGAATGGGCGTGATTTATCGCGCGCGCCAGCGGCATTCGCGCCGGATCGTCGCCCTCAAGCGAATGGTGTCCTATCACGCCGATTCACGCGAGACGCTGGAACGTTTTAGGCGTGAAGCTGAGGCGGCGGCCAGTCTCGATCATCCGAATATTCTCCCCATTTATGAAGTGGGCCATGGCGAAGACGGGCTGCCGTTCTTCAGCATGAAATACGCGGCTGGGGGGAGCTTGCAAAAAGCCGAGCCTGTCCTGCGCAACGAACTGCGCGAATGCGTCCGGCTTATGGCCAAAGTGGCGCGCGCTGTGCAATACGCGCATGAGCACGGGGTTTTGCATCGCGATCTCAAGCCGGGAAACATCCTGCTCGACGGTGGCGGCGAACCGTTCGTAACCGATTTCGGATTGGCCAAATGGCTCGACACCAGTACGGATCTCACGCGCACACTCGCAATCTTCGGCACGCCTGGTTACATCGCACCCGAGCAGGCCAAAGGACCGGCAGCCAAGCTTACTCCAGCTGCCGACATTTACAGCCTCGGAGCAATCTTGTTCGATCTGTTCACCGGGCGTCCGCCTTTCCTGGGCGAACACGCTTTGGCCGTGATTCAACAGGCCAGCGAAAAATCGGCGCCGAAACTGCGCTCGCTCGTACCGGCGCTCGATCGCAACTTGGAGACAATCTGCGCGCGCTGTCTGGAGCGCGAGCCACAGGCGCGCTATCGCTCCGCAGACGCTTTGGCTGTCGATCTCGAACGCTGGCTGGAAGGGCGCCCGATCATTGCGCGTCGCGTTTCGCCGCCGGTGCGGGCCTGGCGCTGGTCGAAGCGTAACCCCAAGCTTGCTACTGCGACCGCCGCAGCGCTTTGCTCTGCCATGGCAGCCGCATTCTTGTTCTTTTCTCACAATGGCCTGGCGCCTCAGTCAGGTCTCGATTCAAGACTGCCACCACAGAAAAGCATCGCTGTGCTGCCGTTTGAAAACCTCAGCCGCGATCCGGATAACGCCTACTTTGCTGAGGGCATCCAAGACGAGATCCTGACCCGGTTATCCAAGATCGCTGATCTGAAGGTAATCTCGCGCACATCCACGCAGCATTACAAGAGTGCGCCTACGAATCTGCCCGACATCGCAAGGCAACTTGGCGTAGCCCACATTCTGGAAGGAAGTGTGCAAAAGAGCGGCGATGCCGTGCGCGTAAACGTGCAGTTGATCAAAGCAACCAGTGATTCCCATCTTTGGGCTGATACCTTTGATCGTAAACTGACCGACATCTTTTCCGTTGAGAGTGAGGTGGCTAAAGTCATCGCCGATCAGTTGCGGGCGAAACTTACTGGTCGGGAAGAGCAAGTCATTGCCGCCAAACCGACCGACAATCCCGAGGCCTACGATGCTTACCTGCGTGGCCTGGCTTACAGCCAAAAAACTGCCAACACAACTGCCAACACTCTTAACGCGCAGAAATATCTCAAAGAAGCCGTGCGGCTGGATCCGAAGTTCGCTCTTGCTTGGGCCCTGCTGTCATATGTCGAGGCCGTCGGGTATCGCACCGAGTTTCTTCAACCGACGGTTGCGCTGCGGGAAGAGGCACGGCAGGCAGCCGAGACCGCCCTTACTCTACAGCCCAATCTGGGCGAAGCGGTATTGGCCAAAGGGTTTTATCATTATGCTTGCTTACGGGATTACGAGACGGCGGTGAGTTACTTCGAAGAAGCCCGGCCGCTGCTGCCTAATAGCAGCCGGATTCCGGAATTGCTCGCCTATGTCACGCGGAGGCAAGGCCAGTGGGACCGGAGCGAGTCGTACTTCAACGAAGCCGAGCGGCTCGACCCGCGCGATGTTTCCCTGCTTACCCAGCACGCGCTTTCCTACAAGGACCGGCGCCTCTTCCCGGAAGCGTTGCGGAAGCTTGAGCAGATTCTTAATATCACGCCAGACGACGTCGATACGATCATAGAGAAGGCGGTGATCGCACAAGCCCAGGGCGACCTTCCGCGTGCTTCCGCGATCCTGGCTCCGCTGCACCTACAAGCGAACAATCCCAATGCGTTGGAAACGCAAATTTACCAGGCAATCCTGGAGCGACGCCCCGCACCCATCATTGCCCGGCTAAAGGAAATATTGGCGAAGCCTGATCCGGCGCTGGGTTCTACCAATGGCGAATTGCGCTTTTGGCTGGGCTGGGCGCAGGAAGTCTCCGGCGACCATTCCGCCGCGCGGGAAAGTTGGGCGGAGGCGCGTCGTGAACTGGAATCGTTCCTCAAGGAACAGCCGGAAGACCATATTCTGCTTGGAAATCTCGCGCTAACGGATTCAAGCCTTGGTGACAAAGCGGCCGCGTTCGGTCTGGCCGAGCGGGCGATGGCTGCTCACCCCATGGAGCGCGACGCGGTGAGCGGCGCCAGGCCTCTCGAGATCCTTGCTCGGGTGGCAGCGCAACTGGGCGAAGCCGACCGTGCTATTGCCGCGCTTCAGAAACTGATGGCGACAGCCTATTCGGGCGCGCTTGGTCCCGGCGCACCACTGACTCCTGCGCTACTCGAGCTCGATCCAATGTTCGATCCGCTGCGAAATGATGCGCGCTTCAAAAAAATTGTGGAAGAAGCGAAAGAGCCGGTTGCGACGACTGTGCCTGCGAAATCGATTGCGGTGCTGCCGTTTGAAAACCTCAGTCGCGATCCGGATAACGCATTTTTTACCGACGGCGTGCAGGATGAAATTCTGACCGACCTGGCCAGGATCGCGGACTTGAAGGTCATCAGCCGCACTTCGGTTATGCAGTATAGGACCGGAGCGAAACGTAACCTGCGCCAAATCGGAAATGAACTTGGGGTCGCGCATGTCGTGGAAGGAAGTGTTCAGCGTGCTGGCAATCGTGTGCGAGTAAACGCGCAGTTGATCGATGCGCGCACCGATGCGCATCTCTGGGCGCAGACTTACGATCGCGAGCTGGTCGACGTTTTCGCTATTCAAAGCGAGATCGCAAAAGCTATCGCCGATCAGCTCCAGGCGAAGCTCTCGCCAAGCGAGAAGAGTGCCATTGAACAGCCGCCGACGACCGATATCACTGCGTTTGATCTCTACTCTCACGCCAAAAATCTTTTTCTGACGGCGTTTGCCGGTACTAATGGACGAGCCGATTTACTGCAAGCGGCCGATCTGCTGAAGCAGGCTGTGGGGCGTGATCCATTATTCTTCCAGGCATATTGCCAACTCGCCTTCACTGAGATCAACATTTACGGTGTTCTTGACCATAGCTCTGCGTACTTGGCGCAAGCAGAAGCAGCTTTGCAGTCGGCGGCTCGCCTCCGTCCAGACGCCGGTGAAACCCACCTCGCGCGCGCCCGCAATCTTTATTGGGGTTACCTCGATTATGACGGCGCTTTACGCGAGTTGGAAATTGCCCGCCAAAGCCTGCCCGGCGAGGATTGGGTATTCTCGTTGAAAGGCTACATCGAGCGGCGGCAGGGGCGCTGGGAAGAGTGCATACGCGATCTCGAGCGCGCTACCGAGCTCGATCCACGCAACGTTCTAACACTTCAGCAGTTGGCACAAACCTACGAGCAGCTTCGGCGCTACGCTGAAGAGAAATCGACGTTCGAGCGCATATTGGCTTTCGAACCGAACGATCCGGTTATGAAATCGCTGGGCGCGTTCGTGGAATTCGATTCAAAAGCTGACACGCGACCGTTGCATGAAGTAGTCGATTCAATTCGAGACAAGAACGCTGCTGCGCTGCCCAGTATCGCTGACAATTGGCTTCTTTGTGCGTTCGCTGAACGCGACCCCGCTGCCGCGAGGAAGGCCTTAATTGCCTTAGGCGAGAATCCAGCCTCTTTAGGTCCGATCGCCGACGTGAGATTTAATCGTCCATTTATGGAAGGGATAATTGCCAGTATCGCGAAGGACGATGCCCGAGCCCAGGCCGCTTTCACGGCTGCACGCGCGGAGCAAGAGAAAATTATCCAGGCCCAACCCAACTACGGCCCGGCATTATGCGTGCTTGCGTTGGCTGACGCCGCTCTCGCGCGAAAGGAACAAGCGCTGCGCGAAGGCCGACGGGCGGTGGAGCTTTGTCCGATCGAAAAGGATGCGGTGCGGGGCGTCGCGATGGTGAAGTATTTGGCGATGATTGCTGCGTGGGCTGGCGAGAAAGATCTCGCTTGCGAACAATTGGCGATCGCCATTGGCAGACCGGGCGATCTCAGCTACGGCCAATTGAAACTGATGCCGTTTTGGGACCCGCTCCGTGGCGATCCTCGGTTTGAAAAGATTGTTGTGTCACTTGCACCGAAGGATTAATCACCAAAACGACGGATTTTGCAGCCGTCGAAGTTGGAACATGACAGCTGGGAAGCCGTCATTCTTATCGATATCTAATCGCTTAGCTCGACGTTCCAGTAAGCAAGATCGACAAAGTGCTTCCAGAGGTCGTGCTGAGGAGCGGAAAAGGTAATCTGCACAAATGGCCGCCACTTCGGCCGCTTCGGCTTGCGGATCAAGCTCATATGAGCTTCGCGCGGAAGCCGGTTGCCCTTGCGTGTATTGCAAGCGATGCACGAGCAAACCACGTTTTCCCATGTGGTCGTGCCTCCGCGATCGCGCGGCACGACGTGATCCAGATTGAGTTCGCTGCGATCGAAAATCTCACCGCAGTATTGGCATGTGTTCTTGTCCCGCTCGAACACATTGTGGCGAGTAAACTTTACTTCCTTTTTTGGAAGCCGATCGAACACCAGTAGTACGATCACCCGCGGGATACGAATCTTAAACGAAATAGTTGTGACCACGTCGTGGTCAGGCGCATTCGCCGACAGATCGCGCCAACTTTCGAAATCGTGCGTCAGGAAATTGTTCGCGTCGTCGTCGGACGAGACAATCTGGGCGTGACCCGCATACACCAGTGCAAACGCGCGGCGGGCCGAGCAAATGTTCACCGCCTGCCAGAGCCGGTTTAGCACTAAAACCTGACTGTTTAACGATGTTTGCAAATCTCTATGGTCAACTGCGCTTTAGTCTGCCTTTTGCGGACTTCCACGTAAATTTGCGCGACGGTACCACTGTCATTTTTGGCTGTCAACGTTACGGATGCGGGCGAAGCGGCAGCTCACGTGATTCACTAGGTCAAAGCGAGCAGGACGAACAGATTGTAAATTCGTGTTCATTCGTGTCCATTCGTGGTGGATGATAGCGCAATTCCCAACTGAGGAGACTGAGTCCGGAGAATTTCGACGGCAGGAAGACGCGTTCCGAGAGTGGGTTTCGAATGATGGCTCGACCTTATACTCTGCCGCGGCTAATCGTTACCATCTTTACGTTTCGCTCGCGTGCCCCTGGGCGAGTCGCACGATCATCTTCCGAAAATTAAAGGGACTCGAGGACGCAATCGGCATGACAATTGTCGACCCAATCCGTGACGAACGTGGCTGGGCATTTCGCGATCCATCCGGCAAAATCCCACCGGGCGCACCGTTCGAATCAACCGATCCGATCAACAGCTTTAAATTCTTGAGTGAAGCTTACAAGGCAACCAATCCAGATTTCGATGAGCGCGTCACGGTGCCGGTGCTCTGGGACAACAAAACGAACCGGATAGTTAACAATTGCGAGGATGACATCTGCCGCATGCTCAACGATGTCTTCAACGATTTTGCCCGAAACAAGGATCTGAACCTTTTTCCTAAAGACGTCGAGGCCGAGCATGTGAAGCTCGCCAATTTTCTCCACGATAATGTAAACAATGGCGTTTACAGAGCCGGCTTCGCTACGCGCCAGCGGCCTTATGAGATCGCATGCCGAAGACTTTTTGAAGCGCTCGACGAACTCGAAGAGCGTTTGTCGAAAAGTCGATACTTGTTTCGGGATCGCATTGTCGAGGCGGACTGGCGACTTTTTTGCACGCTCATTCGCTTCGACGCCGTCTATCACGGCCATTTCAAATGCAATCTGCGCCGTATCGTCGACTACCGAAATCTGCAGGGCTATTTGATGGATTTGTACCAGCAGCCTGGCATTGCCGACACCGTCAATTTCGATCACATCAAGCGTCATTATTACATGACGCACGCGCAAATTAATCCGAACCGCATCGTTCCCATCGGGCCCGTGCTTGATCTGGGGAAACCGCACAATCGTGAGCA
>JBGPNR010000088.1:0-7662 GCA_041487635.1 Candidatus Udaeobacter sp.
ACATAGATATTCCAAATCCCCACCGGGCCGCTCAAATGCTGCAGCTTTACATCCGACTTTGGCGAGGCTACCGCGCCGATCGTTTTTAATGTGCTGGTCACGCTGTTGTAAACCTGCTCGATAGGATTCGGATGTTGGATCGACACTATCCCCGTCGTGTCCCATTGAATTCCGATTCGCGGCTTCATTTCACCGTCCGTGGGCAGAAGCGTCGGTTTGACCGGAACGTCAAACCTCGACCCAGCTCGCTCCACGTGAAGAACAAGCTCATCGTTTGGATGTTTGCTGATGTATTCTAATAATGCGATCGGATTGTAGATCGGTGTTTGATTGAATCCCCGAATGATGTCTCCTGAACGCAGTCCAGCCGCCGCAGCCGGTGTGTTCGGCTCCACTTTGGCAATGATCGGTGTCTCTGCCGGGTAAACGAGTAGTTGGCGTATACTTTTCCTGCGCCACCCGCGGGTCTCCGCTTTGTATGGCTCCACCCAAACGGTCTGCACCTCGCCGTCTCGCTGGAATTTCACCGCGATTTTCTTCCCTTCGCTTCGCACCACGTCCCAACTCACGCTATCGTTCATTCCGAGAAAGCGCCTGACCGGTTTGCCGTCCACTGCCAAAATTCTATCGCCGGGTTGGAGGCCAGCCTTCCGCGCTGGCGAATCAGGCGCAACATAACCGATCACAGTCGTTGAATCCGCTTCGCTCACCGGATGACCGACCGCCCAGACAATGACAGCAAAACACAGTGCCAGAAGCAGGCTGAAAAACGGGCCGGCAATGGCTACAATAATTTTATCGAGCGCCGAAATCCTCGGCAATCGGGCCCGGTCCACATCCGCCTTGCCCTCAATTATGTCCATCGGCGCAAGTTGCGGCAGTGCGACGAAGCCTCCGAACGGCAGCGACCCGAGCGAGTATTGGACGCCGTTGATTGTCTTTTTCCAGAGCGGTTTGCCGAACCAGATGCCGAATTTTTCTACATAAAGCCCTCGCCAGCGCGCAGCCAGAAAATGCCCAAGTTCGTGGACCACAATTAGCAGGTTAAAAAGGATGAGAACCTCGAGCAGGACAAAAATAATGCGGACGGTGTGCAGAAGCATTGTGATTGATGGCTAATGATCAGTGATCTGGTGATTGATTGGACACGCCACCGCGTCTGCCGTTGCAACTCTCTAACGACTTAACGATTTGACGCATCCCTGCGCTTCGTTGCGCGCCCACTGATCGGCTGCCAATATCGCATCGAGATTTGGGTGCGCAATGGCCTCGTGCCGGTTCATTACTTCTTCAACAACATGCCAAATCTGGGGAAAACGCACTCGCCGGTCCAAAAAGGCCGCGACCGCAATCTCGTTCGCTGCATTCATTACGGCCGGCAATGTGCCGCCGGTCTCGCCTGCCCGGCGCGCGAGATTCAGTGCGGGAAAATCCTCATACCGCGGAGTGAAAAATTCCAACTTCGATAATTTCGAGAAATCCAGCGGCGGCAGCGTGTTCGGGACACGATCCGGCCAGGTCACGGCGTATTGAATCGGAAAGCACATGTCGGAATAGCTCAATTGCGCGAGCGTCGAACCGTCTGTGAACTCGACCATAGAATGAACGATGCTCTGCGGATGGATGACGACCTCAACGCGCTTCATCTCGACGTCGAAGAGCCAATGCGCCTCGATCATTTCCAAGCCCTTGTTGAATAGTGTCGCGGAATCGATTGTGATCTTCGGTCCCATGTTCCAGGTGGGATGTTTTAACGCCTGCTCCGGTGTGATCGAATCGAAATCTTTGCGCGGCGTTTTCCGAAATGGTCCACCCGATGCAGTTAGGATGATTCGTCTGACATCAGAAACGTCCAACGTAAAGCTTTTTGCATTGAGCGTTGAGCGTTGAGCGTTGAGCGTTGAGCGTTTGCCTTCTAAACATTGAAAAATCGCATTGTGTTCCGAATCGACCGGCAGAACATGCACGCCATTCTCTCGCGCCTCCCGCATCACTATCTCGCCCGCCATTACCAGGATTTCCTTGCTCGCTACAGCAAGATCTTTCCCCGCTTCAATCGCGGTGAGCGCTGGCCGCAACCCGCCAGTGCCGACGATCGCCATCAGCACCATATCTGCATCGGTCAGGCTGGCGATTTCGCATAAACCGGCATCTCCCGAAAAAATTCGCGGCTTGTACTCGAGCGTGCGCCGGAGGATGTCGATCTTCGTTTCATTGACGAGGCAAACAAATGGCGCGCGCGTTTCATTCGCGGTCGCGGCGAGTTTTTCGGCATTGCTATTCGCGGCCAGGCCGACGATCTGCATCCGTTCCGGAATATCGCGCGCCACCTTCAACGCGCTCTCGCCGATCGATCCCGTCGCGCCCAGAATAACGACGTGTTTAAGTCGCCCGGAATTTCGCGTTCTCATTTTTAACCGCGAATGAACACCACTGGACACGAATTCATAAGACGATTCTCTCCCACTCGAGCTTGGAGCGTTTAAAATTGAGGATTGCTCCAGCACGCAGGTTCGTCGTCCGGAGGTAATTCAACATCAGTCCCCGTTCGTGATCCCTAATGCGATCATCACCTTTGCATCAACAACAATGGTATTAAATGTGGAGCTTGTCGTCATTCGTGTTCATTCGTGGTTAGGGCACGCGAATCACCAGTCGCAGGTAGAAGAATAAGAGCGGCGCGGTGAAGAGAAGACTATCCAAAAGATCGAGCGCGCCGCCGATTCCGGGGAGCAAATTTCCCGAATCCTTTACGTCCGTGCTGCGCTTAATGATCGATTCAGCCAGGTCGCCGAGCACCGCGGCGAATCCAAGAAGCAGCCCGAGGACTGTTGCGTGCGTCCAGGTCAGCGCCGGCAAATGGCCCGGCATTAGTTTGAACAGTGCCAGGCTGCATAGCAGCGCAAGAACAATCGCCCCAAAGAAACCCTCCCACGTTTTCTTGGCGCTGATGTGCGGCACCATCAGATGACGCCCAATAGCGCTGCCGGTCAGATACGCCCCCATGTCGGAGAACTTTGTCACCGCGATCAAATAAAGGACGTAAAACTGCCCCGTTAGTTGGCCGCTGCTCGACCGTGGAGTCAGATAAACGATTTTCGTGATGAAATTAAAAAGCCAAAGCACATAAAGCAGACCGAACAACGTGTAGGCCATCGTTTGCAACGGCTCATCGTGGCGAAGCCGAGTAAAGAGTTGTCGTCCAAAGACCGTCAGCAGGAAAAAAAGCAGGACGGCGACTTCAAAATCGTAGGAGCCTGCCGGCCCGATTTTGGAAAAGTAATAAAAACTGCCGGCGAGCATGACAGCGCCGCAAATCATTCCGGTGATCTTGAAATTCGGGAGGCCCTTCTGATCGAGCATCCGGTAAAATTCCAGCAGGCCAATCATTCCGAACACGCTGATCAACAGCCAAAACAAGACCTCGTACCCGGAGAACATGATCAGCAGCGCGACTGTCCAAAGCGCAATCGTGCTGATGAACCGCAGAATGAAAGTGGAGCGGGGTCCCGCGACTGCGGGATTCGTCCCGGTTTGCTCCAGCGTTGAAGACATGCACTTGCATCATCTCGGAGGAACGCGCGCCGCGCAAGAGGGGAGCGCACGCTTCGAAGAGGCCGCGGATCCGCCTACCCCGAGTTCCACCGCGACGGGTTACACCGACATCACGGATGGGAAGGAGACTGACGTCGCGGAAGTCCACGCTCTGCTTTTGTCTCCACCGGCGCCAATGGAGTTTACGATACCGGCCGAGATCGGCAATTATCTTCCGCTTGAAGTGAAACTGAATATCGTGCTCGAGGTCGCCTTCAATTCAAGCCAGCCCGGCATGCGTCACGCCGGTGGATTACCGCTGCATTTCCCAAGAATCAAAGCAGTCCGGCGTGACAAGAACGTGGATTCCGTGGATACCCTTTAGTACGCTCCTAGTCTCGCCTAGCGCGACCTACAAATTCATCGGCCAATCTTGACCAGGCGCGTAAGTAGCTCGGATTTATTGCGGCGTTGGTGACGGACTTGGCGAAGTAGCCTCCACCGTCGGAGATGCTGCCGACGGATTTGTAAAAGTCGCCGCAGGAGATCCTGGCGCGCCAGAGTTCATTCTTTGTAGTCTTTCCAGCATTTGCTGCCTTTTCTTGTCTCTTTGAGCTTGCACCTGCGCGGGGTCGAGAATCAGGCGCTGAGCCTCGGGGGGAAGCTGTTGTATTCTCCTGTCTCTTTCAGCTTTCGCCTGTGCGGCGTCGGGAGTCCTGCGCGGAACAATGGCGGGAATCGGCCGGATGTTCGTTGTCAGTTTCTCCCTTTCGGTCAATGCCTTTTCTCTTTCATCTAACGCTTTCTCGCGTGCGTCCAGCTCCGTTTTCCGTTGAGCAAGTTGTTGTTCAGCGGCCGAATCTTGTTTTTGGCAGGAGCAAATCATCGCAAAAGAGATTAGCATCGTCAGGGTAAAAAGTTTTTTCATATCAGGAGTAAACGTAATTGGTCTTCCGTAATTGGGAAGAAGCAAACGGAGGGCCGATGGCTAGTCAAATGAAACTTAACGCTCGAAACGAATCGGGTCTCGCCTGGGGTAGGCGGGGCTTTCTACGCGAATTTTTTCCGAACGTTCGCGGACCTGCTTGAGCGCTACGGTGACATCAACGTTACCGAAGAGCGAGGCATTACCAACAGCGGTGTTGTTGTTGCGAGTTGCGCGGGAGGTTCCGACGGAGTCATTAGAGAACAGCGCGTTAGAACCCACGGCGGTGTTGAACTGGCCATCCTTGTTTTGCCACAGCGCCTGGGTGCCAACGGCGTGTTGTCCGTGGCAGTGGCAGGCGTGGTTCCGGTGAAGCCATTAAAGAGCAGCGCGTCGGTTCCAACAGCCGTGTTCCTTGTGCCGGGAAGTTGAGCAACATCGCTGCAGTGCCAACTGCGGTATTAGAATCCCCGTTGTTGAGGTCTAGCGATCCCGCACCGACAGCGCTACTAAAAAAGCCGGTCGTGAGAAACCATTCCGAATACCACCCAAGCCCAGTGTTGAACCCGCCGCTGCTTACATTGAGAAGGGCATGGAACCTCTCGTTGGTGTTGCCACCGCCAAGGTCTCCTTCTTGCGCTTGCGCTGTGGAGAGAAGCTCAAGGCAAGCAAGAGGGGACAGAGTGGTTGTGAATGTTTTGAGGCTGCTGCGATTTATCATTAGCTTAACTTTCCTTTCATTGTTCTGGCTTCTCTTTCGGTGTTTTCCTGATTAGCCTAGTTTCCCGTTGTGCAAGAAATGATGAAGGCCGTTGTGAAGGCCAAACCCGAGCCAGGCCTTTGGCTCGAGGAAGTTCCCGTTCCAACAGTTCGCGGCGACGATGTGCTCATCCGCGTCTTGAAAGCATCGATCTGTGGAACAGACGTGCACATCTACAATTGGCACGCTTGGGCGCAGAAAACGATCCCAGTGCCAATGACCATCGGGCATGAGTTTGTCGGCGCCGTTGATGCTGTCGGCGACCACGTGAAAGGTTTTGCGCGCGGCGATCTCGTAGTGGGCGAGGGACACATCACCTGTGGACATTGCCGGAATTGTCTGGCCGGGCGCCGGCATCTTTGCCCAAACACGCAAGGCGTGGGCGTGAATCGTCTCGGTGCGTGGGCGGAGTTTGTGACGATTCCGCAGGACAACTGCTGGCACGCCGATCCGTCGATTCCGCTCGATGTGCTTTCCTGTTTCGATCCGCTGGGGAACGCGGTTCACACTGCGCTGTCGTTCGATCTGGTCGGGGAAGATGTGCTCATCACCGGAGCTGGCCCCATCGGTTGCATGGCCATTCCGATTTGCAAAAGAGCAGGGTCGCGGCACGTCGTGATCACGGACGTGAACCCGTACCGCCTCGATCTTGCGCGCAAAATGGGAGCCGACCTCGCGTTGGACGTGCGCACTGAGAAAATAACCGACGCGATGGACAAGCTCGCGATGAAGGAAGGTTTTGACGTCGCGCTGGAAATGTCGGGCAATCCGAAAGCGTTTGCCGACATTTTGCCGAACATGTTTCACGGCGGCAAGATTGCGCTGCTCGGCATCATGCCTGGCACTGCCGCCATCGATTGGAACACGGTTGTTTTCAGCGCGCTTACCATCAAGGGCATTTACGGCCGCGAAATGTATGAAACCTGGTACAAGATGACGGCCATGATCCAGAGCGGCCTTGATATTTTACCTGTCATTACCCACCGCTTTCCCTACACACAATTCAAGGAAGCGATTGAACTGATGAAATCCGGCAACTCCGGCAAAATCGTGCTCGACTGGAGCGAACGCTGAATCAGCGACCACGGATTACCCAGAGCGGCGAAGCCGCAGCCAAAGATTTAACCGCGGATCACGCTGATCCGGCAGCTGCCGGACGGATATGGATAGGTCAGAATGCGTCCACCGCATCTTGCCCTGCCTGCCCGCCTGTGTGCGGGAAGTGCTTTGGGAGTGCGAGGCGTCTTCGCATCGCCTTTCGATCAACGGCCTTCTCCCGCAAAAGCGACGCGAGGACGCGTGCGCACTCCAAAAGTCCCGCGACTGCGGGACGAAACACAACGGGCGAAAATTTGCGCAAGCTGCGAAAACTTTTATCGACACTAGTACGGATATCACCAATTCCGCGTCTGTCATTCCGAGCAAAGTCGAGGAATCTCTCGATATTATTTCCGATACTGCCCCTGCACTCCACTGCGTTACGCTCCGCTATGTGTAGCAATTCCATCTTGGCATAGGTCTGGCTGCCCAGCATCAAAGTATTCACTGGCCAGGCATTGGGATGATTTTTCCAATAACCCTGCGTCAGTGGGCAGACGGTAGACGTTGGAGTCGCTGTAGATATTGGAGTTAGTCTCGCCGCGCCTGTTTGCTGATTGGTGTTAAACGGGTGGCCTTTGGAAGGCACGTGCCTTCGCGTGCTAAGGTTGCACCTTGGCAATCGCCGGTAGAGCTCCGCGCGTGCGTGAAACAAAAAGCCGCCACGCGGTGAAGCGTGACGGCTGATTGTGAACTTGTTTGCTCTATCCGGTCTATTAGTTTTTGATCAGATCGAGCCCACTGGTCGAACTAGGCACGCCCGTCGTCGCGAAGTCGTAGTGAACGGTTGTTCCCGGGCTGGGAGCGGGGTCACCCACAAAGCTCTTCGAGTCGTACTTGATCGAGATGAAGTAAGTGCCCGCAGTCGGTGCGTTAAACTGCACAGTCACCGCGCCGGTCGCGGGGTTTTGCGTTATCGTCTCCGACAAACTAATACAGTTGGAGGTAAACACATTGCTCCCGCTCGTGAAGTCGAATAAGCCGGTGAAGTTGCCCGTCGTGATCGTTTGAGTGATCGTAAAGATGTTGTTCCCGGCTGGCACCGTCACCGCCACCCAGTAGAAGAACACACCGGGGGTGACTTTTTGCTTGATCTTCCCGTTGTTGACGCTGTAAGTCAGGCTGCTGAGGGTCTGGGCCGTGTGGTTCGCGAACTGTGTACAAGTCGTTCCTGTCGGCGTGATCTGACTCACATTACCCGACGGAGTCGGAGTGGGTGTGGGAGTAGGAGTAGGCGTCGAGGTTGCCGTAGCTGTCGCCGTGGGGGTTGGAGTAAACGTTGCCGTTGCTGTCGGTGTAGGCGTAAAGGTCGCAGTAGGTGTAGATGTAGGTGTAGCCGTCGGAA
>JBGPNR010000089.1:0-7614 GCA_041487635.1 Candidatus Udaeobacter sp.
ACTAATGACAAATTACGGATGACCAAAACCGACCCAGCGGAAAGAGAGTGCGGCGACATCTTGTCATTCGGGCTTCGGCATTCCTTCGTCATTCGGCATTCGGGCTTCGGCATTGTTGTGTCGTGCCGCTTCAACACTTCAACGTTGTAACGTTTTAACGTGGCGGAGCCATTCGTCATTCGGATTTCGTCATTAATTTTCACATCGACGTTTCAAACCGCTTCAATACGATGCTCGCAGAATGCTGACCGTTCTTTTTCTTGGCGACATCGTTGGTGAGCCTGGACGCACAGCAGTCATTGCCCGGCTGCCTGAGCTGAAGTCGAAGCACGCGTTGGATTTCGTCATCGTCAACGGCGAGAACGCGGCCGGCGGCCGCGGAATTACGGGAAAAATCACGATCGACCTTTTGCGCGCCGGAGTGTCAGTCATTACGACAGGCGATCATATCTGGGACCAAAAGGAGATTCTTTCATTCATCGACACCGAACCGCGTTTATTGCGCCCGGTGAATTATCCGGAGGGCGCGCCGGGAAGCGGATCAATCGTTCTGGAGACGGCCAAGGGAAAAATCGGCGTGCTGAACGTGCAAGCGCGCACGTTTATGCAGGCGATTCTCGAAAACCCGTTTCGAGCCTCTGAAGCAGCGGTGATAAAAATGCGCGAAGAGACGCGGAATATCATCGTGGATGTGCACGGCGAAACGACGAGCGAGAGGATTGCCATGGGGCGTTTTCTCGACGGAAAGGTCTCCGCTGTCATCGGCACGCACACTCATGTTCAGACAGCGGACGAGCAAATTTTCCCCGGCGGAACTGCCTTCATGTGCGACGCCGGCATGTGCGGACCGGTGAATTCCATCTTGGGACGCGCCATCGACCCGATCCTGAATCGGTTCATCTCGAATCTGCCTGCGTCCTTCCCCGTGGCCGGGGGCGAGGTGCGCTTGCGCGGGGCGTTAATCGAAATTGATGAGACCACCGGCCGCGCCGTGCGCATCTCGCGCGTGGATGAGCCTGGTCCCGGCGACGCTGCCCCGGCCGAGCCAGAGCCAAAGATCGATATCGAACAGGCGCATTCTCCTGAACAGACTTGAAACTGTTGAGCTTACAGCCAACTGTTGACTTCCTGAGTTTCGAATTCTCTAGAAACATTAACGTCCAACAGAAACCATGAAAAAATCCTTTGCCTTTACTCTTACCACTGCTCTGGCCCTCTGCGTTTCACAGGTGTGCCAGGGGGAAGCGAAGAAAAACGTCGAAGCAAACAAGCTGGCTCGCGAAGGCGCGGAGGCCGCGAAGAACCAGGATTGGGACAAAGCCGTTGAACTACTTCGTAAAGCCGCGTCTATGGATCACAAATATTCAGACGAGCTCTCCGCTGTCTATCAACGTCGCGGATACGCGGCCGCGAGTAACCAGCAATTCCAGAACGCCATTAACGATTACAGTGAAGCGGCCAAATTGACTCCGCAAGATGTGCGCGTGTACGAACAGCGCGCGGCGGTGGAAATGAAGATCGAAGATTACGATAAAGCGCTCGCCGACTATTCCGAGATCATTAAGCTTAAACCCAACGAAGTCCGTTACTATAACTACCGCGCCTATATTTACGAAATAAAGAATGACGTGCAAAATGCGATGGCGGAGACGGAGAGGGCTTCGAAGCTGGATTCCAATAATCAGGAAGCTAAAGCGCGGAAGCAGCGATTAGAGCAGAAGGTGGCCGCAAATCCGACTTTGACTCCACCGCCAACACCCACTGGTTCGCCTAAACCTTCGCCGCACGGGAAAAAGAGACCCTGAGCTTGCCTCTTGCGATCAGGTGGCCACTGGTTCGCTCGCCTCGCTGCTTTGCTCAGCTGTTTCAGGCTCCGCTGTGAATTTTCGTTTGCGGCGGTTTGCCGGCAGGGGCGCCAGGGTCATGGTGATATTGCGACCGGTGATTTTGGGGTCCATTTCTACTTGCGACATGCCGGAAAGATCGTCGCGCACCTTCTCCACGAGCTGCATCCCAAATTCCTGGTGCGCCATTTCCCGGCCGCGAAATTGCAGCTGCACACGCACCTTGTTTCCACGATCCAGGAACTCTTCACCGTGCCGGATTTTGGTCAGATAATCGTGTTCGTCGATGTTCACGCGAAACTTGATTTCCTTCAGTTTTGAGCTGGCCGGCTTTTTATCCTTGGTGTGTTTGGAAATGTCGTATCGGAACTTTCCAAAATCGATGATCTTGCACACCGGCGGGTTGGCCGTGGGCGCAACCTCGACGAGATCGAGGCCGAGAGTTTGAGCTTTGCGCAAGGCGTCGTTCAATTTCATGACGCCAAGCTGTTCGCCGGAGGCCCCCAGAATGACCCGGACTTCGCGGGCGCGAATCCGACCGTTTACACGAATTTGTGGTTGCAGATTAGATCAAGCTCCTGACCGGTGAAACGGGAGTGCGCCGCGCCACCGTATTTCCATCTATCGCAATTCCCAGCGTTAGCATTCGCACACGCCAAGGCACTCTTGCTTCGCCACGGATGCGATCCACCGCGACGAAGTGCTTGCATTAATAATCGCAAGCCGAAGGGAAGTTGTAGGCAACAATCCCGAACTGGCAAGGCCAAACTCGTGACAATCAAGTGTCGATCTTCCAACGATCATTTTGCAGGCGGGTCACCAAAATGCGCCTTGTGCGCTGCGTACACAGCTGCGTCATCGAGCATCGAATCAATTGTAGCCGTTAACGGCTCGAGTTTGGTGACTCCCGAAAAAACGGCCCGATCGCCGATCTCAGTATCGATGACGAACGCCGGACGTTGCGTGACCTGAAGCGCATGGAATTCGGCAGTCGACGTGCGAACGCGCTGTTCGATTTCCGCCGATTTCGCCCGCTCGAGCAATTTTCCGGTGTCGATTCCGCCTGCTTTGGCGCCGGTATCAGCGGCAACGTTCCAATCGCCGATTTCCTCGCCTTCGCGCAGCGCAGCATGAGCCAGTGCGAGGCGAACGCGATCGTCGGTAATACCGAAGTCCTTAGCAGCCTCGGCGACGCAATTCGGTGCGAGCCACTCCTCCAAACTGGGGTCGTACCATTCCGTATTGAGCATGAACGGCGAACGCATCATCATTCCGCTCCGCCGATAGAACCATTGCTCCTGCTCGCGCGAGGTCGGTAATCCACTGGGATCCATCAACGCGATCTTCCATTGAAATTGAACACGGCTCCCGTATCGCCTTTTCAATTCAGCCCACGTCGGCTCAGACCAAAAACACCAGGATGAAACGACATCTAGATAATTAGTGACAGTGATGGGCATGATCTGGATTGGACGTTTTGGGAGTTGGGCGTCGGACGATGGGCGTTTGCTGTATTGTAAACTAACTTTCAACGCTCAACGTTCAACGCCCAACGCTCAATGATCCGAGTGCAGCTGAAATAGACATTGTGAATCTCAATCATATTCTTCTTTTTCTTGCGGTGATTTCATCGCTGCTGGTCTTGGCTCGGGCATGGCGCCCAAGTTCGCCGTACGGTGGCTGGAGTATCGCCGCACTCACCGTCCTCGCCATTACGTGCATTGCCTGGCTTCTTTGGCGTGGCGCCGCCGGATACATCGGCGGCAGCGCGTGGTTTGTTCTGCTCTTTCTTCCGGCAATTGGGTTGCACAAGATGAGCGAGCTCGCCGCCCAGAGAAATTACAGATCGGCCAGAAAACTCGGGGCGGCCCTTCAAATTCTGCATCCCAGCGCTGAGGTGCGCGACCAGGTTCAACTGCTTCGCCAGTTGGAATCTCAGGCAAACCATTCAGCTGGATTCCGTGCAGTTCCCATCAGGTCCGAAACTGCGCGTCCAATGCGTCACAGTCAGCTCCGAAGCGCCCCGGCCGTTCTCATCTTGATTGTGCTTAACGTGGTGGCGTTCCTTTTCGAGATGTCGGTTGGCGATTCGAACGACCCGGAAGTTCTGCATCGGATCGGCGCGCTCGAGGTCAATTCGGTCGTAGTGCAACACGAATACTGGCGTTTTATCACTGCGCTGTTCTTGCACGGAGGTTTGCTGCATCTGGGTTTCAATCTTTTCGCGCTTTATGTTCTTGGCCCGCCACTTGAACGATCGATCGGCACAATGCGATTCGTCGCGTGTTACTTGATTTCAGGACTTGCATCCGGCGCCGGCGTTGTCGGTTTGACCTTGGTGGCTCTGACGCAGCCGGCTCAGCTGATCGGTGCCTCGGGTTCGATCATGGGTATCGTTGGCGCGTGGGCGGGATTTCTGATGCGACACCGCCACGCGCCATATGCCAGACAGAGATTGGCAAATGTGGCGGTGATCGTTGCGATCCAAATCGCGTTCGATCTTTCAACCCCGCAGGTCAGCATGGCCGCGCATCTCTGCGGATTGATCGCCGGATTTTTTCTTGGGTTAGTTCTCGCTCCGCGAGCGGTGTAGCCATGCGCGTGTGGCGTAGCATGTGATCCAGCCTGGTTTCATATTAATTAAATGCCCCGCAGGGCCGTGGCTACAGGCAGACTTGCTGAATGCGGTGTTCTTGACCCGAAGGGCGTTCGAGATTGATTAGGTCTCCGCTATTTTTCATCCATCTGTTCGTATGCCGACTTTTCAAACTTACAATGTGACTCCCATCCTCCCGGCAGCGCTGGAGCCGCTGCGTGAGATGAGTTTTAATCTTTGGTGGACATGGGAGCCGGCGGCGCGCCGACTCTTCCGGCATCTCGATCACGAGCTATGGGACCGCACCAATCACAACCCCGTGCGTATGCTGCAGCTTTCGCGGCAATCCCGGCTGGAAGAGCTGGCGCAAGACAAAAATTTTGTGCGCGAGCTCAAGCAGGTTTTTGAAGCCTTCGAAAAGTATCTCGGCCGACACGATACTTATGGAAAAACTGGAGCCGGTAGTGCGATCAAGAATCCGATTGCCTATTTTTCCGCCGAATTCGGTTTTCACGAATCAGTCCCAAATTACTCCGGTGGCTTGGGCATCCTCGCCGGCGACCACTGCAAGTCCGCCAGCGATCTTGATCTGAATTTCGTTGCGATCGGTCTCCTTTATCGACACGGCTATTTCCGGCAGCAGATCGACAAAGATGGCGTTCAGCAAGCGATTAACCTCAATCAGAACTTCTATCACCTGCCGATTCGAGAAGTTCGCCGGGGCGAGACGAAGTTTGTTATCTCGGTCCGGATTTTGGACCGCGAAGTTTTTGCCAGGGTTTGGGAATTGCGCGTCGGACGGGTAAACGTCTACCTCCTCGACACCGATATTCCGGAAAACAAAGCCGAGGATCGATTGATTACTGCCGAGCTTTATGGCGGCGACCTGGAGATGCGCATGCGTCAGGAGATCATGCTCGGGATTGGCGGAGTGAAAGCGCTCACTGCGCTCGGAATTCAGCCGGACGTGTTTCACATGAACGAAGGGCATTCGGCGTTCCTGGCGCTCGAGCGCATTCGTCTGAATGTCGTGGAAAAGAAGCTCAATTTTTATTCGGCACTTCAGGTCGTAGCGGCCGCCAATGTTTTCACTACGCATACTCCGGTTCCCGCAGGCAATGACTCATTCCCGCGCGAGATGATGCAAAAGTATTTCGGCAATTTCGCCAAGGAACTAAACATTCCGTTCGAAGAGCTGTTCTCATTCGGCCACACCCGCCTCAATCCAGACGATCCGTTCAGCATGACTATCCTCGCCCTGCGCCTGAGTCGGCACGCGAACGGCGTGAGTAAATTGCACGGTGAAGTTACTCGATCGCTTTGGAAAGACGTCTGGGCCGGCGTTCCGGTCCAGGAAGTGCCGATCACCAGCATCACAAACGGCGTTCATACCAAGACGTGGATGGCGCCCGAATTTGCGGCGCTCTATGGCAGGCACCTCGGGGACTGGGAGGAACACCTCACAGAATCGGAATTCTGGCGCGGCGTCATTGATATTCACGACGCGCAACTTTGGGAGACACATCAACAACTCAAACGCCGCTTGATTGACTTTGTCCGCGATCGGGAGCGACAACGCCGTGAACGATTGGGCGAGTCCCCTGAGTCCATTCGCAACGTCAATCGCATTCTTGACCCGGAAATTTTGACGATCGGTTTTGCGCGCCGCTTCGCCACTTACAAGCGCGCCACACTTTTATTCAGCGATAAGGAACGATTGAAGCGATTGGTGAACGACCCCACGCGACCGGTGCAATTCATCTTCGCAGGCAAAGCGCATCCGCGCGATGAAGCCGGCAAGGCACTTATCCAGGAAGTTTACAAATTGAGCCGCGAACCCGGCCTGGAGACTCGGGTTGTTTTTCTTGAAGACTACGACAGCTATATCGCGCGCCGCCTCGTGCAGGGAGTCGATCTATGGTTGAACCATCCGCTGCGTCCGTTGGAAGCAAGCGGCACCAGCGGAATGAAATCCGCCCCGAACGGCGGAATTAACCTGAGCGTGCTCGATGGCTGGTGGCGGGAAGGTTACAACGGTAGCAACGGCTGGGCCATTGGCGCTGAGATCGATAATGGCTCCAATGAATTTCAGAATGAAGTGGACAGGAGCAGTCTTTATCAGTTGCTGGAGAACCAAATCGTTCCGCTTTATTACGCGAAACCGGACGGCAAACTTCCGCTCGCCTGGCTGCAATTGATGCGCGAATCGATTCGCAGCGTCACGCCGGTGTTCAACACGCAACGAATGGTAAAAGAATATACCGAGCAGCTTTATATTCCGGCAGCTCAGGCTCACCAAAATTTTTCTCGCGACGGCTGCGGCGCCGCCGCGCAATTAAGCCAGTGGAAAACGCAGATGCGAAAGGATTGGCCGCAAGTCCAGATTTCTGACGTGCAAGTAACCAACAAAGATCGGCAAACTATTTTGGTCGGCGAATCATTGCAGATCACTGCACGCGTGCATCTCGGCGCAGTCGACCCGGGACATGTGCGCGTCGAAGCGTATCACGGCGAAGCCGACGACGGCGACATCCGCAATCCCGCCGCCACCGTGCTAAATCAAGGCAGCAAGGCCGATGGCGACGGCACCTACGTTTACCAAGGCAGCGTTCCCGCGACTGAAAGCGGCACCTACGGTTTCAGTGTGCGAGTCGTGCCCACGCACCCCTGCCTGATGCAAGCGCACGAACTGCGTCTGATCACCTGGTCATAAAGCAAGGCAGCTATCGCAGCCCAAATCAAGGAGCCAGAATGCGCCGGCTCGTTCTGAATGGCTGATGGCATGCAGGTGGGAAACCTTCGCGGAATTCAGCACTAGTGTATTCAGGACCGCTCGGCGGATTGAAACAGTTACCCTGTAGAACGTGTTCCTGCCTCTTGTTCCAACCAAGCCCAGGGTCTTTGCAAGGCCGATACTGGGATTCTTATATCAAGAGCGACCGGCAAAGAAAAGTGATTGAATTTTTGACCGGCGATGTCGGGGCCGCGACCGCTGGCCGCGGCCCCTTTTTCCACTCCACATCAACTATCCACTATCCAAGATGAAGCATCGGGGGCTGCCTCATCACTATTCTTCTGCGTAATTTCCGGCTCGGAGTTACGCGGAAAGTGAACAACCACGGATTTGAAGCTTGGTCATCTCTGGTGCAGCACGCCGCGGCGAAAGCCCGATAA
>JBGPNR010000090.1:0-7564 GCA_041487635.1 Candidatus Udaeobacter sp.
ACATTTGGCAATCTCACGCTAGGTGAAGATGACACGCTGGCCGACGGCACGGTCGCCGTTCCTTTCCCGAGTGATCTTCCGGGTGGAACGGAAGGAAGAGTTCAAATCATTGCTCAAATCAAGTCGCCGCCCGAGTTGGCTGCTACCGCGACGAAGATCTTCGACGGCGCGAGCAAAGTGCTGCCCAACAAAGATCCCTTCCCCCGTGCTCTCTGGGCGCCTCATGCGCCTTTGGCCTTGCTCATCACTATAGGTTCCATGCTAACCATTGTCTGGAGTGTTTACCTCTTTGTCGTCATTCAGCTGATTAAAATTCGCAAGGAATCAATACATGAGGAGACTCGTAGTTAGCTTGACAATAGTAGTCATTGCTGGCGTTCTTAGCTTTGGCCAAGGTAGCGGCGAGAAATGGACGGTGCCGGCCCGCGCTGCGGCCAAGAAGAATCCCGTTGCGGTGAACGAAACTTCCATTGCGTTGGGCAAGAAAATTTACGAGCGGCAGTGTCTTCTTTGTCACGGCGCGAAAGGCAAGGGCGACGGTCCGGTGGCGGCGCGACTGGAAAAGCGTCCTGGCAATCTTTCGGATCCCAAACTGTGGGAGCAAAGCGATGGCGCGCTGTTCTGGAAAGTGAACGAGGGACATAAGCCGATGCCGAAGTTCAAAAATATTATGAGCGACGAGGAGCGCTGGCCGGTAATCAATTACATCCGCACCCTTGCGCCGAAACCCGCCGCCTCAGATCAACGTAAAAAAGAAAGTAAACCATGAAACCTATCATCATAATCCCGCTGATTTGCCTGCTCGCTATCGTTTTGACTGCCCTTGCGACGACCGTCGAGCCTTGGCCAGCTCCCGCTCGTGCCTCCGCGAAAAAAAATCCAATCCCCGCTGATGCTGCCTCAATTGGCCGAGGCAAGGCGGTTTATACCGCTGAGTGTTTGACATGCCATGGCCCTTCGGGACGAGGCGATGGGCCGCAGGCCGCACAATTGGAGAAGAATCCCGGCAACTTGACCAAGCTGCAGGGCCAAAGCCCTGGCGCGCTCTTTTGGAAAGTCAGTGAAGGCAAAAAACCGATGCCCACATTCAGCACAAAGCTTTCCGAGCAACAGCGATGGGATGTCGTGAACTATATACAAACGCTTGGCAAATAACTATCTGGAGCCTTAACCATGAGATCACGTTTACTTATCTTCTTCGCACTATCGTTTCTCTGTAGGCCAATCAGCTACGCGCAAGAGAGCACCCCGCCGGCGGAAAAATACGTCTCGCGCGAAGAGTACGACAAGCTCAAGGCGGAACATGAAGCGATGAAGCAGGAGCTGGAGGCATTGAAAGCGACAGTCCAGCAACTGACCAGCGGCCCACCCTCGGTCCCTGCGCCCGGGAAGGCCGTCGGCGAAGGAAAACAGGTAGCGACTGAAGCGGCCGCACCGGCGGATGTCGCTGCGCTCCAGGAAGAGGTCGATACCCTCAAATCGGAGGTAAAAGGCATAGTTCCTGGAACAACCAAATTCCTGCTCGCTGGTTATGGAACCGCTGGATTCACAGCGCGTAGCGGCGAGGACCCATTTTTCGATGCCGCCTTCAATGCGATCTTTCTTTGGAAGCTGACGGACCGCCTACTTTTCGAAGGCGAGTTGGAGTTCGAGTTTGAAGATAATGCGACAACAACGAATCTGGAGATAGCGCAGGCCTCTTATCTCTTAAATGACTACATGACAATCGGTGTCGGCCGGTTTCTGAATCCAACGGATTTCTTTGTTGAATGGCAACACATGAACTGGGTGAACAAGCTCCCGGACAAGCCCTTGGCCGTTTACGACGGTCTGCTGCCGGAGTCGGAGCTGGGCGGGCAACTGCGCGGTGTCATTCCGATTGGTCCGACCAAACTCGAATACGTGGCGTTTGTTGCAAACGCCCCTGGTCTGATAACCGAGTCGGATAATTTCAGCGAGATCGGCATGCTCGATTTCGATAACGATGCCAACTTTGGCGGCCACGTTGCGGTAGGAGGCTACGTCGGCTTTATCCCCATTCCGCAAATCGACGTTGGGTATGGAATTCAAAGATCAAAAGTTGGGCCGCGCGATCACGCGGTGGACGCAGTCTTACAATCAGCCGATTTCAATTACGTAAGTGATTCGCCGCTGCTCAAAGGTTTGATCAACTTCCGTGCGCAATGGGTTTGGTCGCATGTCGGAGATTTCGTTTACGATTCCGATGGAAGCCAAGGCTTCGGCCCGCTCGAGTTCAACAACAACCGCAACGGCGGATACGTTGAACTCGCCTACCGGCCCACCCGCATCCATAACGATTATCTGAAGAACTTCGAGGGCGTCTTCCGTTACGATCGGCTCAATCAACTACACACCCCGGTCGGCTTCGACGAACAGCGCTGGACTCTTGGACTAAACTACTGGGTGACTCCGAGCGCTGTACTTAAACTGGCTTACGAGTTCGACGACAAGAACGGCGGCGCCCGCGACCAAAACGCCTTTTTGATGCAAGCCGCGGTGGGTTTCTAAGCTATGAATAAACTCACTAAAATTATCTCAAACTGGGTCGGATTGCCCGGAGCAATAATCGGCTTTTCTCTCGCAGCAGTTACATTGATCGTAATTAGTTGCTCCGCCGATAAACAAGCCGGAACGACCGCTGGAGCCGCTGCGTCTACTGGCCATGCGGAGAAGGGAGGCGCGCAGCTTTGGGCGGAGAATTGCCAACGCTGTCATAACATGCGCTCGCCTTCCAGCTACAACGACGCGCAATGGGAGGACGTCATGATGCACATGCGCGTCCGCGCCAACCTTACTCCCGAAGAGCAAAAAAAAATCCAGGAGTTCCTGAAATCGGGTAAATAAGTGTTTCGAAGTGGCCAGCTTACCGTTCTGATTTAGCACTGCCGGCGTCTAGGACGCATTCCTTATTTCTCCAGCTGGCGAAGTTTCAGATAAGTCGCCAGCATCAAAAGCCCGATCAACCCGATGCTCACCGCCAGACCGATCTGACGGTATTTGTACTCTCCGCGGGCTTTGTTAACGAGCTCATCGGTGCGTTTAACGGCCTGTTCACCGGGCGCAGCTACTTGTTGGAAAGTATTTCGGCTAAATGAATGAACGTACGTCCGCGACTTTTTCAACGCATCTCCAAGCTCGGTCAAGTCGTTGTTGATCGGCTCCACATCCAAACCTTTTGCAGCGAGTTTTTCCGAGACCGCAATAAAGCTTGTCCGCGCCTGATCCATTCCGGCAATCGTGTCGTGAAAATAGTTCGCGGTCTTGATGCACTCGGGGCTGTCCTTGGCATATTGGCGATGGCAATCGCCGCATAATTGGCCTGGCCCTGTGCCAAGCATGGAATCATGCGTTTTAGCGATGGCATGATTACCATGGCACTGGCCGCATTCGGGCCAATTGTGGCGATCGAAAGCCTGTTTGTGTTTGCTGCCGTCGAACAGACTCGCATTGGCTGAGTGGCAAAGATTGCAACTCCGGCTGACCTGCGCGACGCCGGGCGGACTTGCGGCGTGGTTGCCGTGGCACGTGTTGCACGCGGGCGCGCCCAGATCGCCGCGCCCGAGCAGCGCGTGGCCATGGACGCTGTCGCGATATTCCGCAAGCTGATTCGTCGGCAACGGCGACCCATCTGCACGCGTGAATCCGGCCATGATTTTAGGATCGGCGTGACATGCGCCGCAAGTTTCCGGCACGCGTTGCGCGTACACTTTCGACTGCGGATCCTTCGCTGCGCGAATGCCGTGAACACCATGACAGCTCACGCACGACGGCGCGCGGTCGTCATGTTTTTCAAGCAACGTTCGGCCATGCGGACTGTCCTTGAACTTCGCCAACTGATCCGTCGGCAACGACGGATTAAACTCGTGCATAATCGCCGGATCGGAATGGCAACGGGCGCAAAATTGTACAACCCACGCGCGATTTTTATCCCGGTCTTTCTCCGGCCATTCCTTGACATGCGCGTGGCCCAGATCCGCGGTGGGATCGCCGCCGTGACAACCGGCACAGGAGACTCCGCGCCGAAAATGAACGTCCTCGACGACTTCTTTCAGATTCATGTGCGCCGCCGCAGGGCGCGAATCGGACGCGATAGAAAACAAATCGTCGGCCGATTGATTTGCCGAATCGCTGTGGCACAAAATGCAGTTGTTTTGCAGTACCAGCTCCATCTTTTGCGGGCGCAACTGCAACGCCAACAGGATGGCCAAATGCTCTGGTCTCGTGATCACCTCTTTTTGCACCGCCTGATTGAGCAGTTCCTTCAGATTATCGTTGAGACCGTCGAAATACGCGCGCTCCTCGGGAGTGATGATCACTTTGCCGTGCTCGTCCTTGGCAGCGAGCATCTCGGCCAGCTTCGGACTTGCTCCCGCGGAATTTTGCTCCGCCGCCATTGCGGAAAGCGAAACTGAAAATGCGGCGAGGATGATCGTGGTCGTTCTCAATTTGAACCTGTCGAACCAGATCGGAAACGGAGGAGACGCGACGTCGCGATGACGAACGCTGCGAGCGCGACCGAAATGAGCCCGGCCAGCAGATAGGACATCCCTACCAAGCCATGCAGCGCCACGTGTAAAAGCGCTGCTCCCGTGAGGAGGAACCAGCGATGCTCGTAAACCCAATATCGAATAACAATAACCACCGCGCCTGCAGCCAAAGTCCACCATGCGCAAATCCGCGCAACATTGTGCATCGCAGCCACTTCGTTGTTTATTCCCCGCGCACCGATGTCCCAGGCCGTCAAAGTGAGAAAAGTCAAAAACAGAATCGCGGCCCAGCCGAAATCGCTGAAAGCCGGCGACGGCTTGTCGCGATAAGCGCGCCGATCGAGCCAGGGAATAATGGCCCAAATGCCAAACATAACCGCGATCAACAACAAACAGACTTGCGGGCCCTCCAGACCAAAGAGGTGCGGCGGAAATTCCTTGAGCAATTGATATTCCCAGAGGAAATACCATTCCGGTTTTATCCCGGGATACGCCGGTGCGAGCGGATCCGCTTTCTCACCCAGTTCCCAATCCATTCCCGGAATTCCGGGCCCGTAGGGAAGGAATACGGTCAAGGTCAGGAGTAACATCAAACAGGCCAGCCACAACAACACGTCGCGTAAGGCAAAGCTGGGAAAGAACTTCATGCCGCGCGGCGCGACCTTGGCCCCCAGGGGCGGTGCCATGCCCTGGCGTTGAATCAAAAGTAAATGCAACCCGATCAAGCCGACGAACGCCAACGGCAAAATCACCACGTGCGCAGCGAAGAACCGGTAGAGCGTGTTGATGGTTACATCCTGACCGCCGCGCAACACCTGCAACAGCCAGTTGCCCAAAACCGGCACCGACTTGACGATATTTGTGCCGACCGTCGTAGCGAAGTAAGCCAGCTTGTTCCAAGGGAGCAGATAGCCGGAGAAACCGAAGCCGAGCGTGAGCAGAAATAACAGGTAGCCGGAAACCCACGTCACTTCGCGCGGCGGGCGATAAGCCTTCAGCATCATCGTGCTGAACATGTGAAGCGTCAGCGAAATGATCATCAGATGTGCGCTCCAGCTGTGCATTGATCGGATCAGCCAGCCGAACGGGACCTTCGTGGTCAAAAAACGAATGCTCTCGTACGCCGTCGCTTCACCGGGCTGGTAATACATCAGCAGCAGCACGCCGGTGACGACTTGGACGATGAAAAAAAACATCGTGATCCCCCCGAGGTAATACCAGCCCATCCAATGCGAACCCAACGGCACTTCTTTGTGACGCAGGAATTCGAATAACGGCGTAAGGTGATAACGCCGGTCCAACCAGCCGCGCAGGCCTCTAGTTTTTTCGGCGGCGTTTATGTCAGGCCCTTTCTTCTGAAATGACGATTCCACCGTCGGGCTGGCGTTGAGCCATATATTTGGGCAACGGCTGCGGCGGCGGCCCGGACAATACGCGGCCGTTGAGAGGATCGAATCGGCCATCATGGCACGGGCACCAAATTACGGATTGCCCCGGTAAAAACGTAACGGTGCAGCCTTCGTGTGTGCACTTCGCGCTGAACGCGTGCAATTGATCGGCCGCTTGCAAAACTATCACGCGCTGCCCGCTCACCGGAACGATGACAAATTTATTTTGCTCGAGCTTGGACGCCTCATCGCGAGTCAAACGAGTCGGTCCAGTAGGCCCGGTCTGCGGCAGCGGTTTGAGGTAACGAATGATCGGGTAAGCAATGCTGACCAGCCAACCGAGGAAGCTCGCGCCCAAAAGGAGATCAAGAAAATGGCGACGCGATGTTGTCGAACTGGGAGCTGCTGCCACGCCTTCTTCCATTGCCGATCTTCTATTCGCCACCCAAACGTATTTCAAGTCTTTTACTCCGCGCATGGACGGCGCGACTTTGAAGAACAGAAATTCAACAGCGAGCGGACTGTTGCGAGAACAAATACTTGTGAATCCCGGCGGCGGCTCTGCGACTATCGCGCACAGCCGTGACGACTAGATCGGGACCGCGCACAAGGTCACCGCCCGCGAACACGCCGGGCACGCTGGTCATTTGATTCCCATCCACAATCACGCCGCCCCATTTGTTGACGTCGATCTTGTCGGCGTTGCCAGCGGCAAAAATCGGGACCGGATCGAATCCGTAAGCGATCAGGACGACATCGACTGGCACACTGAATTCCGAACCCGGAATCGCTCGCGGTTTGCGACGACCTTTCGCATCCGGTTCGCCCAATTCCATCCGCACACAGCGCGCCTCACAAACGTCGCCATCGCCGTTGCCTGACAACGAAACCGCATTGGTGAGAAACATGAACCGCGCGCCTTCCTCAATCGCGTTCAAGTATTCGCGACGACTGCCGGGCATGTTGTCGAGATCGCGGCGATAAATGCAGATCGCTTCGCGCGCACCGGAGCGAATCGCCGTGCGCAAACAATCCATTGCCGTGTCGCCGCCGCCCAGCACGCCGACGCGTTTTCCGCGCACGTCGATCGGTGACTCGTCAGATGTCGCGACATTTTTCTGAATCAGAAACGGAAGCGCGTGAAATATTCCACGCAATTTTTCGCCCGGAACATCGAGCTCCTTTGGCTTTTGCGCGCCGATGGCCAGATAAACGGCATCGAATTTTTCTCGCAACACCGACAACGAGATATCGCGACCAACAGTAGTTCCACATCGGACGGTTACGCCGCGCCGGCGCAAGAGATCAAAACGCCGCTCCACGATGTTCTTCTCGAGTTTGAATGACGGAATGCCGTTCACGAGCAGTCCTCCGGCACGAGTCTGTCTTTCGAAAATGGTGACGGCGTAGCCCAGCTTCGCCAATTCATCCGCGCACGCCATTCCACCCGGGCCGCTGCCAACAACTGCGACCTTGCGCCCACTCGACATGGCAACTCCTGCGTCAAGCGTCTCATGCGCAAACGCGTATTCGTTGATGAACTTTTCCACCGCGCCGATTGATACCGGCTCCGAGCGCGCATTCAGAATGCATGCGCCTTCGCACAAGCGGTCCTGTGGACAAACGCGACTGCAAATTTCGGGCATGTTGCTGGTAGAACGCGACAGC
>JBGPNR010000091.1:0-7548 GCA_041487635.1 Candidatus Udaeobacter sp.
ACGGTGCGATAGATCCACACCCAGTCGATCGGATCACCCGTCTTCCAACTCACGCGCACCGGCTCCAGCTTTGGATTATCCTTTTGCACCTGCGTGTGGCAGTTCATGCAGACCTGCGTGTTCGGCACATTCGAGTGCGCCGCCACTTCCACGAAGCTGTGACAGTACCGGCAATCCATTCCTAGCTGTGTAACGTGGATATCATGCGGAAACGGCACCGGCTGGATCGGTTGGTAGCGAACCTTGGTATATTTCGGCGTAACGTAATACCACGTGGCGCCGGTTAACCCACACACGAGCACGATGCCGCATACAACAAGCTTGATCGGCACCCAATTCGTCCAGCGTGGAAAAAAATTCGCCATGATTATTTATCGGCAGACGGGCTGACGAACGCGCGTCGCCACGCTGCCAATGAAACGAAACTGAGCTCAGGAACTTTCGGGTTCAGACGCTGCAAAGGGTTAAGGTTAATCGTTCGCCCGAGGGGTAACGGATTCTATAAATGCAGTGCGCGAGGGCAAAATAAATTTCGTCAGTCATGTGGATCCGGAATTGCGTAGCGCCATCCGATCACGTCAAAACTTCGCTAATGCGTCAAGCTCAGAAGTGGATATTGCACGCGAAGGATTTCGCAGCTTGAGATTCGGGGATGACGATTTTTTCTTCTCGTTAGAGCTTCAGAGAAACGGAAGCGGAACCAGTTCGACTGAGATTGCGTCGGGCTTTTGCGTGGCGGAATCTGCCGGCACGAGCAGATCTAACCTGGCGCCGACGCTGTTGAAGCCGCGCTTTGCATATCCGAGTGCGATTTGTTTACCCAATCGTTCGCTACACGTTGCGCTGGTGATCCAGCCCACTTCTCTCACTGGCGTCGAACGAGCGGCAAGTTTCATTCCCGGCTGAAGCGGGATGTCGTCCACCGAAATCAGCCCGCACAATCGTTTGTTCGTTTGTCCCGACATTTTTATTCGGGAGATCACTTCCTGGCCAATGTAGCAACCTTTTTGGTAATCGATCGTGCCTTGCTCCAGATTGGCTTCAATTGGAATAATTTCCTCCGTCAGTTCGCAACTCCAGCGGGGAATCCCCTGCTCGATTCGCATCACCTCCGCTGCGGCCGAATCGAGAAACGCAAATGCCGAGGATAATTGCTGCCACACAGCGTCATGACGCGTCGCGTCACTCCATATGTCCCAACCTGGCTTCGCAAAACGACGCACAGAAACAATTCTGCCATGGTCTGCCGTTAGCGATTCCCCTGAAAGAACGTGAAACAGCGAGAATTGATCGGTGACGTCCTCAATTTGAACGTCGTCCGCAATGATATAGCGCTCCAATCTGGTACGGAGTTTCTCCCGAAGAATCGGATGGCCATCCACTAAAAAGCATTCTTCAAGTGCGCAAACGAAAACGTGCGCGTCCATTTTTCCTTTGGCATTGAGCACGCACGCCTCGATCGCAGCAGTTTTGCTGACCTTGCGCAAATCGTTTGTGATTTGGCCGTTGATGAATCGAAACCGATCCGTCCCGGTGATGCGAAACTTTGCGCGCTCTGAGAGATCGAGAAAGCTGGCCTGCCCGGCGTGGGACGGCTGCGTCATTCTTGTCCGGACGAGAACCGGCTCAGCAACTGTTTGAGAAAGCCACGGCGCAATGGTGTGGTTGCATCAGCCGCCGCACTCTCTGCCGCACCGAAAGCGAGTAAAGGCTGCTGCGAATCCGCCAAACCCGCATTTTCTGGTCCGAGCTTTTCTCCGTCGGATTCTGCTGGCTCAAAAATCGGTTCACCGGCGCTGGCTTGTTCACTCTGCTCTTCCAATTGCGGCTCCTCGTAAAATGATGGCGCCGACTCGCCCAGGTATTTGCGCGCAACAGACGAATAGTCGTCGTCCCCGTGACCCCACTGCATTTGTTCGAGCAACTGGTCGCGGGCCGCAGCAGTTACTCCAAGATCAAGATAGTGCGACAAAGCAATCTGACTCGCGAGCTGCATGTCTTTCAGCATGTGTTTAACAGAAAATTGCGGTTCAAAATCGCCCTCGAGAATTTTGGGAAGCTTCATCGTCAGCGTTCCCGAGTAACTCGCATTGGCGCGCATCGCCTCGACAAATTTCTCCAGCGGCACCCCGAATGCCTGGACTAATGCCAGCGCCTCGGCTGCCGCCTGCACGGTTGCGGCGGTGATTATGTTGGTTGCGATCTTGATGGCGCTCGCATGGCCCACAGGTCCGATGTAGATGATCTCTTTGCTGCTGGCTTCAAGGATGGGACGCGCTTCCCGTAAGGCCCTATCGGTTCCGCCGACGTAGTAAACCAGTTCGCCTTTTTCGGCCGCTGGTTTGCTCCCGGTAAATAATGCCTCAACAAACCGCGCTCCACGGGATTCTACAATTTCCGCCGCAGCACGCATCGAGTCCGGAGTGACCGTTGAATGCGCCAGGACGAGATGACGTGGCCTGAGGCTTTCGCTTAGCTGCTCGACAGTCTGCAGCAGAGCATCGTCGTCAGAGACAAAGATCTGGATGTAATTGCAAAGTTCTGTCAGTTCTCCAACCGACCCAACAAAATTTGGAACAGGCCGCGGCGATCGGTTCCAAACAAAAACGGGATACCCTTTGCGGCGCAGATTCCCGGCCACTGCGCGACCGATGATCCCAAGACCGATCACACCAATGTTTTTATGCGTTGGATCGGACATAGACGCTAGGCGCTCCATTGAAGCGGGAATTCACGAAGAGGATGCCGGGAAACGCGGCAGCAGGCAATGCCGAAATTTGTAATAAGCAGGCAGAGCGCTCCGACGATGTGCACATTGGCCGGAGCTACTCATTCATTTTAGCACCAGTTCAGACAGATAATATAAAGCGACGGATCCGACGATCTGCAGACTCTGTGCGCTGATCTTATCAATTGTGTCATCGGCTGTGTGCCACCACGGAAAATCAAAATCAATGATGTCGATCATTGGAATCCCGATCGCGTTCAGCGGTGTGTGATCATCTGTCATCCCCCGGTCCAGGTACGTGAAATAACCTCGCGACTTGAGCGCCTCCGCCGCGGCAAAAATATCTCGTGCCATTTCCGGAGGCGAATCTGCGGGCAGCGTGATATCGAGAGAGCGATCACCCACCATGTCGAATAGGATCCCGGCGCGAAATTGTTTCGCGCCGTCGCGTTGAAGTTGTTTGGCAAAATAGCGGCTTCCGTACAAACCATCCGTCTCAGAAAACCGCACGAAGGCTTCTTCGCCATCAAAAAAGACCAGTTCAACTTTCCTGGCCAGGTTCGGATGCTGGCCGATTACTCGTGCTAATTCCAGGAGCAGGCCCGTGCTGGAACCTCCGTCGTTGGCTCCGACAAACCGAATCGCGTCAAACATTTTTGTGTCATAATGCGAGCACAATAAAAACGACGGGGATGCTGCCTTCTTCTCGCCGGAAAACTGGGCAATCAAATTTACGAACTGGATCTTGCCCTGCGGGCTGTCGTCACTGAATGCTTGACGCGTTACCTGCCAGCCAGAGCGACGAAGTTGATCTTCAATGTAATCTCTGGATTTTTCGACAGCCTTAGATCCAGCGGGGCGCGGTCCGAAATCGACGAGCCGTTGAACGTGAGCAAAGGCTTTCTCGCCAGAGAATTCGTCCCAGACCTTAGGGGTCTCCGCCTTTGCCACCAATGTCGCAAACAGCAAAAAAGAAACCAATCTCGCGAATGCAATTGTACAGTTCATCGCTTCAGAACTTCAATGATCCAACTGTTCCACGAGACCGGACCGCAGCAAAATCAGGTCTCGCTGGGCGGCAGTCCAAAAGCGGTAACGATCCGCTGGAGATCGTCCGTTCCGTAGTACTCGATTTCAATCCGCCCGCGTTTATCTCCGTGGTGAATCGTGACGTGCGTCGCCAGATGTTGTTGCAACCGATTCTGTAAATCTTCCACTGCCGTGCCCGCCGCGCTCAGTTCGGCCGGCGCGCGTCGAGATCTTCGCCGTGACCGTCCAATCCCAAGTTGGCGGGCGACGAGGCGCTCCGTGGAACGCACTGTCGCATTGCGCCGCAAAACTGTTTCCGCAGCCAACAGTTGTTCCTCGGGAGCTTTTAGCGCCAGCAGCACTTTTGCGTGACCGACTGACAGCAAATTCTGAGTTAGCCAGATTTGCACCTGAGGATGCAGATCCAAAAGCCGAAGCGCGTTCGCCACCGCCGCCCGGCTACGCCCCACTTTGAGCGCGATATCCTCCTGCCGCATTCCAAATTCATTAGCTAACCTGGCGTAGCCCTGAGCTTCTTCGATTGGGTTCAGATCCGCACGCTGCAAATTTTCAATCAAGGACAACTCCAGCACCTCCAGGTCGCTCGCCGTGCGAACGATTGCCGGCACGGTCGCAAGGCCGATCTCCTGTGCGGCGCGCCACCGGCGCTCGCCTGCGATAAGTTCAAATCGGGCCCCCACCTGTCCGCCAGCGGACGGACCCGCCGTGGCGGGGCGGACGATGAGGGGTTGAATGATGCCCTGCTGCCGAATCGAATCGATCAGTTCCTGCAACGCTTCGCGCCCAAAATCCTTCCGCGGCTGCAGCGCGCTCGGGACAACGCTTGCCAGGCTAATTTGGTGCACTCTCTCGCCCGATTCGGCGACGTGCGTCCCCGTCGCGGTGGAAGGCGTGCCAATCAGCGCACTAAGACCTTTACCCAGACCAGAACGTGCCATGCCTCTGAGGCTACCGGAACAACTTTACCAAGGCAAACAGCAATCCGCGCAGAGCACATCGACGCTAAACAGGCCCCCGGCCCCCCCCTTGAAAAAGAATTTAAAAAAAGTATTGACACTAAAAGCTGAAATTTAGTATCAACGCGTATGGCTCTAAAACAGACAAAGGATTTTTACCCGGTAGGTTCTTTGTCTGTTCGGATCCGAATAACCCAAAAAAACAAAACAAACACGACCGGGAAAGAGAAAGAACACATTCCATGTATTCATTGATTGAACTTAAAACGTTAGTTTCAAGCGGACGAGATCCGGCTCGCTCGCTGCCTTTACGGCGCGGGTTCCTTCTCATCCCGCTCATTCTGGTGTGCTTTGCGTTTTCACCACAAATGCAGGCACAATTACCCCCGGAGATACCCGGGAACCCGGACGGGTGCTATCCCGCGTTCACCACAGCGGAAGGGTGCAACGCCCTTCATCAGCTCTTCGGCGGCATAGGAAACTCAGCAGTTGGTTGGTATTCGCTCTTTTTAGCGGGTGACGCCAACTTCAACACCGGTCTTGGTGCTGGAGCGCTGGCCCTCACCAGTACCGGGGCGGATTCAAATACCGCACTTGGCACTGCAGCGATGATCCTCAACATCGACGGCAATAGGAACACGGCCGTTGGAACTAACGCGCTCGTCGGGGACGCGACCTTCGGGAACTCCGGCGACTTCAACGGTGCTGTGGGCGCCTTTGCGCTCTATAGGAACTTCGACGGGAACTTTAACAACGCTTTTGGCGATAGCGCGCTTTTCAGCAACGTCGACGGATCCGGCAACACCGCTGTTGGCGATAATGCGCTTACTTTCAGTGAGGTCACCAGCGATAACACTGCCATTGGCAATTCGGCGCTCCAGTTTAATGACTTCTTCGCAACCGGCAATGCAATCCACAACGTGGCAGTTGGCTCTGAGGCGCTCGAGAACAACACTGAAGCCCGTAATAACACCGCCGTGGGTGCCGAGGCGCTCCGTGCTAATGACTCCACCGGAAACAATCTTGCCTCCAACAACACGGCAGTTGGCTGGGAGGCGCTCGAGTCGAACATTGATGCCGCTCAAAACACCGCTGTGGGGTCCTTCGCGCTCCAGAATAATGACTTCTCCGGAGGCAACCTTGCCATCGCCAACACGGCAGTTGGCGCTCAGGCGCTCCGGTTTAACGTTGATGGCACTTCACTCACCGCCGTGGGTTCTGGTGCGCTCGAGAGTAACCAAATCGCCAGCGGCTGCACGGCCGTGGGTGATGCCGCGCTCTTGTTTAATGACTTCTTCGCAGACGGCTTCCCATTTGGCTTCTTCAACGATGCTGTCGGCCAGGGTGCGCTCCTTAGTAACACTGACGGATTCAGCAACAACGCTTTTGGCGATGACGCGCTTTTCTTCAATGGTATCGCCGCTGCAAACACCGCCATTGGTGATGCCGCGCTTCTGAATAATGACTCGGATGATTTTGGCTTTGCCAACAACAACACGGCAGTTGGCGCTGCGGCGATGCTCAATAACGTTGATGGCAGTGAAGACACAGTCGTGGGTGCAGGGGCAGGACAAAACCTGACCACTGGCTTCAATAACACTTACCTCGGCGACTTCGTTGGTTCCATCATCCCCAACGAAGATAATACGATCCGCATCGGCGACCTCTCGAACGGGAACGGGGCCGGGTCCTTAGAGTGCTTTATCGGTGGTATCTTCAATAACTTCCAGCCTGTTGGCGGCAGCGTTGTTGAAGTTACTCTGGACCTTGCGGACGACCACCTTGGCTGGGATATTGGCCCGAGCCAGAGTGGTAAGGCACCTGCTGCGCCTCGTGGCGCACCTGTGAAACGTGGCGCACAGCAACCTACCGCGCGCCCCCAACGCCCCGCGGACCCCCATCACCAAGCCATGCTGAATGACAAAGTTGATAAGTTGCAAGTAGTGGTCCAGCTGCAACAGAAACAAATAGTGAGTCTCACAGCCCAGCTCAAAGAGCAGGCCGCCCAAATCCAAAAAGTGAGCGCCCAGCTTGAGATGGTCAGGTCGACGCCCCAAGTGGTAGAAAATCGATAAAACTGTCACCGGGAGCGTTGTAGAGAAGTCAACGTCTCCTGGATACAGTTCTAACGGCAGCCGCCGCGCGAAACCGCGCGGCGGCTGTTTTGTTTTTAATGAGGGCGCTCGCTGACTGCCGAACTGCGGCGAAAGTGAGATTGCACATTGAAAGCGATGCGAAGACGCATCGGACTCCAAAGCACTTCGTGCGAAATCCAAAGAGAACGCTCTTCCGTTTCGTCCCGCAGTCGCGGGACTTTGGGAGTGCGCGAAGAGCCTGCCCTGAGCGAAGTCGAATGGGCGTCCTCGGGTCGCTTTCTCACCGCCACCATGCCAGTATCGCGATCAGCCAGCGTGAATAGCGAATGATCAGCAAGAACCTGAACAGATGAAGAAGGATCGCACCAAAGTCTTTACCCTGGGTCATTCACCGGATCCGGATGACGCGTTCATGTTCTATGCCATGGCGGAGAAGAAAATCGATCTCCGCGGTTACCGGTTCGAACATCGGCTGGAAGATATTCAGACGCTGAACGAGCGGGCGCAGCGCGGCGAACTGCACATTTCCGCGATCTCCATTCACGCGTATGCGTACGTGGCGAACAATTACGCGCTGCTGCCGTGCGGGGCGAGCATGGGCGATGGATACGGACCAATCGTTGTTGCGCAAAAACGCTCAGCGCTCAACCCTCAATTCTCAACGTCCAAGGCGGACTTGTTGCGCGAGCGCGTGATCGCCGTGCCGGGCGAGATGACC
>JBGPNR010000092.1:0-7547 GCA_041487635.1 Candidatus Udaeobacter sp.
GGTCACGTTCCAAGTGGTCGGGCGCACACCGTTCGACGCGGAAGCCTATGAAGCCGCTTATGGCGGTCCCAATGGCGTGCCCGGTGGAATCGATCCAACTCCGTTTGCAACGGGCCCGATGCAGCCGGCTGATCCGACTGAGCGCGGTTTCAAGGACACCGTCAAAGCAAATCCCGGAGAGTTCACCATAATCCGGGCGCAATATGATCTCCCGACTGGCGTGATCGCGCCGCAGACCTATGTCTATCACTGCCACATCATCGAGCATGAAGATAATGACATGATGCGGCCATTCACTGTGGTTCCTTAAACCAGTCCACGCGGCAAAACTCGGGGTTGGTCACGAAATTCCGGTTGAAGCGCGTCGGAAAAAAACCGGTCTTGCGCAGCGGCGGCTTGGAATTTTGAGCGGATGCGCAGTAATCTCGGTTCGCAACAAAGAAAACGACCGATGGATGTAACGACGAATTATCTCGGACTCGCCCTCCGTTCTCCTCTCGTACCGTCCGCGTCGCCGCTTTCGGAGAAGATGGACAATGTCCGTGCGATGGAACAAGCGGGCGCTGCCGCGGTGGTTTTTTATTCGCTGTTTGAAGAGGAAATCGATTCGGTGGCGCCTGAATGCCGCGTCGGTCCGACGACATATCTTGAACACATTGCGCAAGCCAAGCGCTCGGTTGGGATTCCAATTATCGCCAGCCTGAATTGTACCACGCTTGGCGGTTGGCTTAGCTACGCGCGCCGAATCACCGAAGCTGGGGCTGATGCATTGGAATTAAACATCTACAAAATTCCCACGCGAACCGAAGTCACCGGCAGCACAATTGAGAATATTTACCTCGACACTGTCCGCAGCGTTCGAGCCGCCACCAAGATCCCGCTCGCGGTCAAACTCAGTCCCTACTTCAGCAGTTTCGCAAACATCGCAGCCGGTCTGGACGCGCTCAATGTCGATGGCCTCGCGTTGTTCAATCGATTTTATCAGCCCGACATTGATTTGGAGAAGATGGAGGTCGCGCCAAACCTGACGCTAAGCACCCCTGCCGATATGAGATTGCCGTTGCATTGGATTGGAATTCTTTACGGAAAAATTCGCGCCAGTCTCGCCGCTACCCGCGGCATTTATCAGGCGCACGACGTGATCAAGCTGGTGATGGCCGGGGCGGACGTGACCATGTTGTGCAGCGCGCTGATGCGATATGGCATTACGCATATCCAGCGGATCGAAATGGATCTGGTCGTGTGGTTGGAGGAGCACCACCACAAATCGTTGCGTGAGCTCAAGGGCATTATGAGTCAGCAGAATTGTCCAGATCCTAGCGCATTTGAGCGGGCGCAGTACGTCCGCGGCCTTTCCAGTTATACTTCACTTTTTCCGATGCGACGCTGAGCACAGCTCGGCATGGTACAGCCCCGAAGCAACTTTGCAGCATTCCTCTCATCTGTCATGTTGAGCGAAGCGAAACATCTCTGACTATTGACTGGCGCACTGTGGAAGCATCGTGGAGCAAATGATCAGAGATTCTTCGCTCTGCTCAGAATGACAAGAAGCGACAATTTGGCCTAGGTGGAAAAGCTACGTCGCCAGCCCTTCGTTCGTTTCGGCCACGATTTGATCTACCACGGCTTTCATGTCCTGTGTGCGTTCCCACACCATCAGTTGCCGGTCTGCGCCGGTGCCTTCGCGCATGATCCGCTCGATGTGCTCGATCTCGCGTTCATTTCCCAGTTCCTCTACCTCGTCGGAAACAAATTCGAGCATCTCCTCGAGCAAATCGCGTTCGTCCACTTCGCATTTGCGACCGAAATCGATTAGTCTGCCGTCCAATCCGTAGCGGCCGGCGCGCCATCGGTTTTCGTCGAGCAAACGTTTTTGATAGCTGCGGAAGGTCACGTTATTGCGGCGCAGTTTTTGCAATTTGAAAACAATTGCCTGCATCAGAGCCGCCAGCGCGATGGTGTCGTCAACGCGCGATTGCGCATCGCAAATCCGAAATTCAATGGTGTCGAAAAACGGGTGCAGCCGGACGTCCCACCAAATCTTCTTCGGATTATCGATGCAATTCGTGGCGACCAGCAATTTCCAATAGTCTTCGTATTCGCTGAGACTTTGGAACGCGTCGGGGATGCCGGTGCGTGGAAGACGTTCAAAGATCATCTGGCGATATGCTTTCAGCCCGGTGTTTTGTCCGAGCCAAAAAGGTGAGTTCACTGAGAGCGCATACAGATGCGGCAGGAAGTAACGCGCCTGATTCATGATGTCGATCGCCTCTTCGCGGTCCGGAATTCCGACATGAACGTGCAGGCCAAATGTCAAACAGACTCGCGCAACCTGCTGCATGTCATTTACGACCGTGGTGTAGCGCTCGTTGACCGTGATCAATTGATCCATCCAATGAGAAAACGGATGCGTGCCGGCTGAAGCGATTACCAACCCGTGTTGCGCCGCAAGTCTTGCCAACTCAGTGCGAAGTGCAGTGATTTGCCGTCGCGCGTCTCGGGCATCGGTGCAAATCTCGGTGCCGATTTCCACAATCGACTGGTGCAGCTCCGGTTTGATTTGCTCCTTCAAAATGATTTTACCGTCGGCGAGAATTTGCTGGATGTACGAACGCAGTTCGCGCGTCTCGGGATCGATGATCTGCAATTCTTCCTCGATCCCGAGAGTGAAAACATGATCGGGACTGCGAAGCCTCTTCGGTGATTTCTTCAAATTGCTTGAAGCATTTTGCGGAGGAGAAGCAGCGTCCATGGCATCGACTGTTGAAAACATAGTTGATCGTGGGGCTTTCCTTCGCAACAGGCTCTGCGGGATTTGCGATTCACTGGCTCTTTTTTGTGCCGTGCCCCACTTCAGCAACACGATTCATTTATTTCCTGCCTGGATGGCTTCGTTAACTTCCGCTGGCGCCCAAGCATTGCCCCGCCAAATCCTTTCGATTATTCCATTTCGATTGATCAGCGCGGTCGCGAGCCCATGTGAAATAGTGCCGCTTTCGGTCTGTCGGTAAACGGAAAACGCGTGGGTGAGCGAATCGATCTCTTTTTCGTCGCCGGTTGCGAAGGTCCAGATTTTGGGATCAGCGTGATGAAACCCGGCATAATCGCTCAACACCTTCGGCGTATCGTAACCGGGATCGAGTGTGACGCTGAGTAACCGCGTTTTCGCAAGCGTGGCGCTGCCTGTTTTGATTGCTGTCTGCAGCTCCTCGAAATTGTTCGACATCCGCGGACAGAAATTTGGCACCGGGCAGCGAGTGAAAACGAACGTGAGGACGAAAGGTTGGCCGCGAAATGTGTCGGGCGAAATTCGCTCGCCGTTTTGGTTCGTGAGGCTGAAGGCTGGCATCTCATCGCCTTCTTTCAGACGCGCATTGCGCTCTGCGGAAACAGATGGCGTGTGTTTCGGCTCCGCAATATCGACATCCTCACGCCGGATCTTTTTCACATTATCGATCCAGAAATCTTTTTGCGTCACCGTCATGCGAAACGAAATCGCGTCGCCGGTCTTAAGATCCGCAATTTCTTTCGTGTCGCGCGCGACGAACGGCATCGTCATTGATGGCATGAAACCGGGAATATTTTCATGCTGGATTTCAATCGTCGATCGGTCTGGCGAGAACCCACGCACCACGCCGCGCGTTTCATAATGTTCCGCAGCCTTGCCGGGATGGGTTGAGCGTTCACAGCCCAATAACCCCAGGGCGAGACAACCGATCAGCACGAATTTTTGCACAGGCAGAATTGAAATCGAGCGCGGATTTTATGCCAGGAAAAAACCGCCACAAACCTTGATCTACATCAAAGCGGGAACTTCGGTGCCGATCTAATCTCGGGGCAAATGAGGGCCAACTTGACGATAAAAACTGCGCAGCACTTCGCAAAATTCGCGAAGCCTGTTGTCAGCAGTTCGCGTCCAGTAGCCTGCAAAACGAAGGAAACAGCAATGAGAAAAACATCTACTCAGTTAACCTCAGTCGTCGCGCTCGGCTGCAGCGCTCTCCTCTATTTCCTCGGCGGTTGTTCGCCCGCACCGCAGGCGCCGCCCAAGGAAATCCATATCAGCGCCGATGATAAGATGAAGTACGATGTCACGGCATTCGATGCGAAGCCCGGCGAGAAAATCTCAATCACGCTGACGAACATCGGCACGACGCCAAAATTTTCGATGGGCCACAATTGCGTCGTGCTCGATCGCAACGTGAACGTGCAGAATTTTCTGGACGCCGCCTCGATGGCGGCATCGACAGATTATGTGCCGAAGGATTTCAAAGGCGTGCTCGCACATACGAAACTGCTCGGGCCTGGCGAAAGCGATACGGTGACCTTCAACGCGCCGTACATTCCCGGCGACTATCCATTTTTCTGTTCATTCCCGGGACACTATTCGCAGGGCACCAAGGGCGTCATGGCAGTGAAATAAGACCGAAAACACAAAAGATCGACAATGAAAACAAGAACCAAGTATCTGATCGCGTTTGCGATCGTAATCGCAGCCACACTGACGAGCTGCGGAAAAGGCAGCAGCACAAACAAAGGCGATCGCACGGCGAACGCGCTCGCCAGTTACGTCGCGCCCGGCGAGAAGGATGAATACTATCTTTTTTATTCCGGCGGACACTCCGGCCAGGTCTTTGTGGCAGGCATTCCATCGCTGCGCCACATCTGCACCATTCCAGTGTTCGCACCGTATCCAGGCACCGGTTATGGATTCGACGAGGAATCGAAGAAAATGTTGGGCGATTTCACCTGGGGCGACGTACATCACCCGGCTCTGTCGCAGACTGACAGCATGTATGACGGACGTTGGTTGTTCGTAAATGACAACTCGAACAACCGAATTGCGCGAATTGATCTCCGCGACTTCAAGACGCACCAGATCCTCGGGCCGCTGCCTAACTCCAGCGGCAGCCATGCTTCATCCTTCGTGACGGAGAACACCGAGTATCTCTTCGTCGCCACGCGCTTCTCGATTCCGTTTCCGAAGGGGCGCGTCGCCGATCCGAAGGATTATGAGAAGGAGTTCAACAGCGCGCTTAGCGGAATCAAGGTCGATCCAAAAACCGGCGAGATGAACCTCGCGTTCCAGATCGCGGTGCCGCCGATTGATTTCGACCTTGCCTCGACCGGCAAAGGCCCGAGCAGCGGCTGGCTCTTCTTCACATCCTACAACACCGAGATGGCGCATGACCTCTTCGAAGTGAACTCAACGCAAAAGGATCGCGACCTTTGCCCCATCGTAAACTGGAAAGCCGCGGTGCAGGCCGTCGCCGATGGTAAGGCGACGCCGATGGCCGGCGTGCCGGTGCTCGATCCGGCGAAAGTACCCGGCATTCTTTATTACGTCGCGATCGGCAAGTCGCCGCACGGCATGGATGTCGATCCAAGCGGCAAGTGGATCGTTGCGGGCGGGAAGCTGCAGCCGTCGACGACGGTGCTGAACTTCGAGAAAGTGCAGACCGCGATTAACAACAAGACATTCGAGAGCGAATTTCGCGGTGTTCCGGTTCTGAAATACGAAGCCGTGATCGAAGGTGAAGTGCCAGTCGGCCTCGGCCCGCTGCATACGCAGTATGACGGCAAAGGCAATGCATACACTTCGATGTTTATTGATTCGAATATTACGAAATGGAAATTGCCGCCGTGGAGCGACGACGAGAAAAAAGATCTGAACAAAGTCGTGCTCGACAAGGTCCCCTGCCATTTCAGCACCGGCCACCTCGTCGTCGCCGGGAGCGACACGAAAAAACCCTATGGCAAATGGCTCGTGGCCATGAACAAGCTTTCGGCCGGCCGGCACATTAACGTCGGGCCGGCCCAGCCGGAGTCGAGTCAGCTGATCGATATCTCGGGCGAGAAAATGAAGATGGTGGCCGAGGCCTACACCGAGCCAGAGCCGCATTTTGCTCAGATCCTGAAAGTCTCCGAAATTCAGCCGGCCGAAGTTTATCCGCGAGCGGAAAACAAGGATCCGAACGCCGTTTGGGACAAGGAAAATACCGGCGTGACCCGCACCGGCACGAGCGTCGTCGCGAAAGTGACTGCCATTCGCAGCCGCTTCACGCCGGACCGAATCGACGCGCAGGTCGGCGACACGCTTACCGTGCACGTGACGAATATCGAGCAGACCCGCGATATGATTCATGGCTTCGCGGTCAACGAGCACAACATGAACGTCATCATCGATCCGGGCGAGACGAAGACTTTCAAGATCAAGTTGACCAAGTCCGGCGTCTATCCGTTCTATTGCACGAACTTCTGCTCAGCGCTGCATCAGGAGATGCAGGGTTATCTTGTGGTGAGCGACGCCGGCCACCCTTTGCCCGGCGCGGTTTATTCGCAGCCCGGTGATGCGACGCAGCCGGCGACGCAACCCGCCGCCAGCCCGGGAAACTAATTTGATTGAAGCGAGGCTGGAGGGTCGCGACCTCCAGTCTCGCCGATCCAAAACCTTATGCGTGGAAAAATATCGAATTTGCTGGGATGGGAGTTTCGTTTTCTCGCCCAGCCGCTGAATCCTTGGTCGCGTCTGCTGCTGCTCGCCGCCGCAGTCACGATTGCCATGTCGATCTTTTTCCCGCTCTGGAAAATGCATTTGGTTGCGCCGCAATATTCCGATGGTCTCGATCTCTACATCTTCCCCTACAAAATCCAGGGCGGCGGCTTGAATGGCCAGCATCTCAAGGAAATCAACAATCTCAATCATTACATCGGCATGAAGCCGATTCAGGAGGCCGATTTCATGGAGATGCGCTGGATGCCGTTTGTTTTTGGTCTGATCATTTTGATGACGCTGCGCTCGATCGTGTTCGGACAAATGGGCAACCTCGTCGATCTGTTCGTCGTCTACTGCTACTTCGGCATCTTCTCGATCGGATCGTTCTGGTACCGGCTTTACCAATACGGTCACAACCTCGATCCGCACGCGCCGATGCACATCAAGCCGTTTACACCGCGGCTGATCGGCGTGGAACAGATCGCAAATTTCCGCGAACATAGTTTTCCGCAAGCCGGCGCGTATCTGCTTTGCGTCTCGGTGCTGCTGATCGTGCTCGCAGGCTGGTTTTCGAGGAAGGAGACTTTCGCGTGAAGATGCGTGGTCTGTTTCTGGGGAGCGCAGGCTGCCAGCCTGCAGTTTCCGGCAGCTTGCCGGAAACATCTTGGTGTTCTCGCACTGCGGGTTGCTGCCGAATTTCGGCGCGGCAAGCTGCCGCGCCGGGCAGGCTGGCAGCCTGCGCTCCCCAGATCATTGCGATCGCGCTTTGTGTAACAAATCTTGGAGCCGCGACGTTACAGGAACGCATCGATGCGGCGTTGCCTAACGGGACGATCCGCGTCGAAGCGGGAATTCATGCAGGCCCGATCGTCATCAGCAAACCTCTCGCTCTCATTGGTGAAAGAGGCGCGGAAATTCGCGGTAATGGTTCTGGCAACGTCGTAACCATCTCAGCGGACGACGTGACAGTGAGCGGATTCCGCATCACAGGTTCTGGCTTGCAATTGTCGGATGATGACGCCGCGGTTTTCGTCACCGGAAATCGCGCGAA
>JBGPNR010000093.1:0-7479 GCA_041487635.1 Candidatus Udaeobacter sp.
AACCTCGATGGCGTGGTCGAAGAACATGGCGAGCGTTACGAATTTTTCAAAGCCGACATTGCAAATGCCGACCAAATGGACGCACTGATGACCGAGCATCGGTTTTACGCGGTGATCAATTTCGCAGCAGAATCGCATGTGGATAGGAGCATCAACGATCCTCTGAACTTCATTCACACGAACGTCATCGGGACGAGCGTGCTGCTGGATTGCGCGCGCCGCCACGGCGTCCAACGTTTCGTCCAAATCTCAACCGACGAAGTGTATGGCTCGCTTGGGCCGGCCGGCAAATTCACCGAGCAATCCCCACTCGATCCCAGTTCGCCCTATTCAGCAAGCAAAGCCGGAGCAGACCTTCTGGCAATCGCCTCTTTCAAGACTTACGGGCACGAGGTGCTGGTGACCCGCTGCTCGAACAATTACGGCCCTTATCAGTTCCCGGAAAAATTAATTCCGCTCATGATAATCAAGGCGATCCGTGACGAGCCGCTCCCCGTCTATGGCGATGGTATGAACGTGCGGGACTGGATCCATGTAGGCGATCATTGCGCCGCAATTGTCGCCGCACTTTTCGAGGGAAAACCGGGACAGGTTTACAATTTCGGCGGCGACAGCGAGATGGCGAACATCGATCTCGTCAAAATGATCCTCGATCAAGTGGGTAAACCGCACAGCCTTATTTCGTTTGTGCCCGACAGACTGGGCCACGATCGCCGTTACGCGATCGACTCTTCATTCGCGCAAAGGGAATTGAACTGGAATCCGCGCCACAATTTCAAACAGGGCCTCGAGGAGACTATTCAGTGGTACGTCGACAACCGAGCCTGGTGGCAACCGTTGCTCGAGCGCGCCGGTCGATATTAAACTGTAGCGCTAGTCGCCGATTTCCCATTTCATAAATCGGCGATCAGAAACCACCGCTTACGGAACGATGAAGATTATCATCATTGGATCGAGTGGGCGGCTCGGCGCTGCGCTCATGCGCGAATATCGAGACAAATATGACGTTGCCGGCTTTAATCACACGCAACTTGATCTATCGAATTTGAACGGTGTGCGCGAAAGACTACGCGCAATGAATTTCGATGTGCTGATCAATGCCGCCGCATTCACTAATGTCGATCTTTGCGAGACCGAGCGAGATCGCGCCTTTCTCATTAACGCCGAAACGCCGGGCGTTCTTGCGACGATTTGCCGCGACAAACGCGCGAAGTTGATTCACTTCAGCACCGACTATGTCTTCGATGGCGAGAAACGCACACCATACACCGAAGAAGATGAAGCGAAGCCGATCAGCGTTTACGGCGAATCGAAGCTGGCTGGAGAGAAGAATGTGCTCGCCGCGGAACATCGGCACCTCGTCGTGCGCGTCTCCTGGGTGTTTGGTCCTGACAGACCGAGTTTCATCGACGGAATCATCAAGGGAGCACAGGAAAACAGGGAAGTCGACGCTATCGCCGACAAGTTTTCCACTCCCACTTACACGCTGGACATCGTCGCAGCGCTGCCGCGCTTTTTCACACACGCTGCCGATTATGGCGGGATTGTGCATTTTGCCAACGCAGGAGAATGCAGTTGGCAGGAATATGGACAGTGGGCATTGGTTTGTTGTCAGGAGGCTGACCTTCCGCTGAAAGCGACAAATGTTGGCGCACGCAAACTAAAGGATATGGCCAACTGGGTCGCACGCCGGCCTGTCTATTCTGTGCTTTCCACCGCGAAATACACGAAGTTTACCGACATACCACCTCGGACTTGGCGGGACGCAGTTACTGATTATATTACGCGCTTCTATTCCAAAACATGAAAACACACATCGTTGCTTTTGCCCTGTCGATCATCTTCAGCCTTAGCGCACGCGCCGAATTGAAATGGGAGCAAACCATGATCGAGCTCCATCCAACGCCTGCCGACAAACAGGCGATCGGCCATTTCAAATATCAGAACCCCGGCAAGACTCCGGTGCACTTTAAGTCTGTTCACGCTTCCTGCGGTTGCACCACCGCGCAAACCCAGAAGGACGAAGTCCCCCCGGGCGGGACCGGCGAGATTACCGCCACATTTAACATTGGCGATCGCACTGGCACTCAAGTCAAAACTGTGACCGTGGAGACCGATGAAGCCGCGAACTCGAAGACGGTCCTCACCCTGAAGACGATTATCCCGCAGCAATTGGAGATCACCCCGACATTTGTTTTCTGGAAACAAGGCGACAAGCCGGACCCGAAGACGATCACCGTGAAGGTAGGCAAAGAGTTTACCGTGAAGCATATCAAGGTCACGTCATCGAGTCCGGATTTTCAAACCAAGGTGGAGGAAAAAGGTAACGGCGAGTTCACAATCGACGTCCAACCTCAGGAAACGAAGAACCTTCTTGCTTCGACTCTGACGATTCAACCGGAGGATTCACAGAAGGTCTTTTACGCCACTGCGCGCATCACCAACGCGCCGACCGTTCAATAAACTGGGTGAAATCTTCGCTGGTTCGAAAAGGGCCTTTGGAGTGCGCGGACGCGTCCGCGCTTTTAAAGCGGTGACATGTCACCGCCCTCCAAAAACATCGCGCCGTAATTTACCTATAGAAAATGTTCGTGAAATTTTCTTTGGTCCGGCAGGCTGTCATTTTGGCAGCGCTGGCAATTCTCCCAGGAACGGGCGAAGCAATCTATTTTCGCGACAAAATTTCCTGGCGCTCGGCCATTCTGCCGTCGGAATTGGTCACTGTCGATCAAGCCCGCACGTGGGGGGGAAACGTTATCTGGGTGGATGCGCGCCCGGATGAGGAGTTCGCGCGCGATCATGTCTCAGGCGCGCTGTCGTTAAATGAAGACCGATGGAATGAATTGCTGCCGCAATTCCTGGCGGTGTGGTCGCCGGGAAAACAAGTCGTCGTTTATTGCAGCAGCCTCAGTTGTAATGCCAGCCGGGAGGTTGCCCGACGCTTACGTAAGGAAGCGCAACTTTCTGATGTGTTCGTGCTCGAAGGCGGATGGGAAGGGTGGCTCAAGAAGAATAGATGAAGCAAACGCCGAACGCTCAACTCTCAACATCGAACGTCCAACTTTCTGGAGACGCAAGCACATCAAACATCAAAAATCGGACATCAAACATTCTTCGGCGCATTGTGGATCTTATCGTTGCGGGCATTTTCATTTATGCCGGCGCGATCAAAGCACTCGATCCAGTTCAATTCGCCAGCGACATCGATAATTACAAGATTTTTCCATGGCCAATCAGTGTCGCACTGGCCTTTTATTTGCCGTGGCTGGAAATTTTCTGCGGCTTCGCGCTGATTGTGCGTTTGTTGTATCGGGGAGCGTTATCGATTCTAACGATGCTGATTCTTACCTTCACGCTCGTGACTATTGCGGCAAAAGTTCGGGGACTCGACATTACTTGCGGCTGTTTCGGCCACGCCAGCCAGAACTGGAGCTTTCCTAGTCACCTGGCGACCAACCTCGCGATTCTCGCTGCGCTGGTCGTGCTTTGGGTTTCGAACCGTTCGCCCAAGTCTTTGTGGGGCAGGCGCTCCGCCTCCGCGTCTTAAATAGCCGACCTAAGCGATCGCCCTGCAATTCAACGCGCGGAGTCCATTTTATCTGCGAATACTCGATGGAGTGATCAGAAAACTGAAATCCGGCAAGTACAGGCTGTATTCGCGCAAGATAAATCCGAAGACTGGAAAACGAAGAAATCTCGGCACGTTCAACACCAAGGCTGGGGCGAAGAAACACGAACGCGCCGTTCAATACTTCAAGCGGGGCTAGAGCCGTCAAAAAATGTTGTAGCCACCGGCCTATGGCCGGTTCAGTCGCGCCAATGTTTTCACAACGGCCCACAGGACCGTGGCTACATCTCAACGTAGAATGCCCCTGCTGTCGTGTGCGCGGCGGCCTGTCGGTAATCCGCTTCTTCGCACCGTGCGATTTCTTTTTTGCAGGCTTGATTCGACCAGCGTGCCTCAGCGTATAATGCGCGGCTCGTGATGAGACAGCGCCCGCTATTTTTCCTGTTCACCGTATGTCTTTTTGTTTTTACGGCCATAGGTCCTGCGCGGACCGCGACCAGTCGGCTTTTTGATGGACCATTAATCGCACAGCAACCGCCATCGACGCCGGCGACCGCAACGCAATCTCAGACCGCCGCACCATCGGTCTCTGCTTCGCCGGAAGCGAAGGCTATTCAAAGTCCATCCTCAGAACTGGCGAACACCGAAAGTCAGGTTCGGCCTTCGGTGATTTGGGTGACCGTCTTCGATGCAAAAGGGAATCTTTTACGTACAGAGACGGGTTTTTTCATTTCCGCAGATGGCAGGCTGGCCACGACCGAGCCCGCGGTTGAAGGTGGAGCAAACGCCGTAGCAAAAACCGCTGACGGTGGAATCTACAACATCAGCGGAATTCTCGCCTCATCAAAGGAGTTAGATGTCGCCGTTCTACAAGCCGACGTGAAGCCCCGAAAGTTGTTGAGGTTTCTTGAGCTAAATAGAACGGGCGGGCTGTCTGTGGGCGCGAGCGTTGTGGTGATTGGCAGCGCATTGGCCGGAAATGACGGGAGCGCCCGTGAGATGACGATTGCTGCAGAACACGGTAATGACTTCGAATTGCGGGGCACCACTCCTGCAAGTGCAGCAGGTTCCCCTGTTGTAGACGAAGCGGGCGCAGTCGTTGGTGTAGTAACGTCAGCGGGAGAGAAAACAATCGCTCGGAGTTCTGCTGCACTGGCATCGCTCTTTTCTAAAGTGACTTCTGATATACGGCCGCGGTGGCTGGCGTCAGCCGAAGGCTCACCGACACCAAAACCAACACCGAAACCGCGACTAGTCTTTGCGCCTGCGCCAGCCTTTCCTCCCGGCGTCTCGCAGGGCGGCGTTTCGGGAACAGGTCGCTTCCGTTTATCTTTTGATGCAAGTGGAAACGTAACGAATGTCCAACTCGTTAAATCCACGGGGAACCCGTACTTTGACCAGGCTGCGATCAAAACTTTTCGGCAATGGAAATCCGCCCCTAGCCAGGGATGGTCGGTGACAGTTCCGGTGACATTTCAAACGAGATGAGGTCGCTTGCCGCGCTCGGGTTTCGAGTAAAATCCGGCTGGGCGGCTGCAGTGCTGCTTACGGATTCGGCTCATTTGCCTCAGCTGTGCGATGTGCAGCGGATCGATTTGTGCGATCCGCGGCTACCCGAAACGCGACAGCCATATCACGCTGCGATGGGACGGCTGGAAACCGATACGCGGAAAATAAATCGGCGGGTGCGTGTCGTGCGAAGCATTGCGCAACAATCGATTGCGACACTTCTCGACGGCTATCGGCAAAACGGTTACAGCATCAGGCGTGCTGCGCTGGTCGTGGGGAGCCGGATCGATCCGGCATCTATTGCAAATCCGCACATCCGCGCGCATGCCTTGGAGGGACAGTTATTTCGCTCCGTGCTCCAGGAATCGTTGCACGGACATGGCATTCGCACAGAGGTTCTTCTCGAGCGCGAAGCGTACGGCAAAGCCGCCGTGGAACTCAAACAATCGAATGAGAACGTGCGGCGCATGATACAGAATTTCGGCCGAGACGCGGAAGCGTCGTGGCGTGCAGAACAGAAACTTGCCGCAGTTGCTGCGTGGGTCGCACTCGGTAAGCAGCTGACGTAGCGCTACATTTGGATTACGCATGCAGATACGTCCCGCATTTAACGCGGACCACGACGCAATCTGGAACATTTTTCATGAGATTATCGCGGCAGGCGATACATACGCGTTTGATCCGCAAATCCCGCGCGAGGAAGCGTTGGCTTATTGGTTTCGAGCCGATACTCACACCTACATCGCAGATAGAAATGGTGGCGTTGTCGGCACTTACATTTTGAGGCCGAACCAACCGGGTCCCGGGTCTCACGTCGCCAACGCCGCTTTCATGGTCGCACGAGACGCCGAAGGCGCCGGAGTGGGACGCAGAATGGCCGAGCACTGCTTGAACGAGGCGCGCCGACTGGGTTTCCGCGCCATGCAATTCAATTTCGTGGTTTCCACCAACGTGCGAGCAATCCATCTTTGGAAAGGGCTCGGTTTTAAAATTGTCGGCACTTTGCCCTGCGCATTTCGCCATCCTGAAAAAGGATACGTCGATGTTTACGTCATGTATCGCTCGTTGCTGTCGTGAGGCAGACAATCGTGTCTGCGCGATGCTGTTGTGGCGCGCGGGTACGATCGCTTGCATCGCGTGAAACAAGCATTGCAAAACAAGTGATTTCCTGCTGAACCTAGGTGAGAAATGCAAACGGTGATTCAGGTCATTACAACCGGGCGTGGGTCGCTGCGGGAAAAGATCATGACCGATCCGCAGCTCCGGCGATTTGATTTGATTCCTACTGAACACCAACGGCCAGGGCGTCCGCATGGCTGGGCGAAGATCCATAGCGAAACCGCGCACGGCGCGATCAACCTGGAGTGGCACGGCCGCAGCAGCACTTTGATTTGCCGGGTCGTAACGAAGTTGGGAAACAAGCCCAACTCAATTATTGGCGATTTTGTTGATTATCTGCTTGCCCGCCATCAAAGCAGGATTCTTTCCATTCACATCATGCGACGGTGAATTCCAGGCGCGCTTTTGCTGCCCTGATGCGCTTCTTATTGAAACCGGGGCTCGACGTTTCAATTTCGGATAAACGCCGAGATCGACAGCATCATCTAAAATGGGAATCCACTCCCCGCTAAATTCCCGCCAAAATTACTTCACGGTTGTGGTAATCACTTCCAGTTGTTGAGCGTCGGCATTTGGCACATACAGAGTATCATCTGGCCCCACCGTTACGTTGCGTGGGAAGGCATCATTTGCATACGCGGGAATAGTTTGGTTTACGGTAGGCTCCGCGGGGTTGCTAACGTCCATGATTGCGACGTTGGCGGTGCAAGGTGGCACACCCGGAGGCGGATTTCGGCACTCGCTGCCCTTATGATCAAACCGGTTGGAATTTGCCACGGCCAGCAGGGTGTCATTGTTAAACAACCCCAGGCCTACAGGAGCTGTGCCATGGGTATCCCCATATCCAACGAACGCGCTGTTCGGGGAAGCCGACACCAGCGCTGAGCGATTGAAACCTAACACTTGAGAGCCACGTGCATCTGGATCCGGTGGCAGCCGTAATTGCGTGTTTCTACCACGCGCTGCCACAAAAACATATTGACCGTTTTCCGTTTCGACTGCCCGAACTGGCGAACACCCGGTGGCAATAGTCGTGATGATCGAAGCCTGCCCCATCCCTTTTGTTGCCATGTCAACATCGATAACCGCTAGCAGGCCATTTCGTGTAAATGGGGGTCCATTCGATTCGTTATCGCAGCTTCCAATACCTGTCCGGCAACCCGGGCAGAGGACCACACCGTTTCGGGTGTGTGCTACGTTAGTGGGATCGCGATACTTTTTTCCGGTTTCTGGATTGGTGCCCTCTGCAGATCCTTCGCACGTGACATAAAGATACCTGCCGT